>JBDTTN010000286.1:0-4341 GCA_039930625.1 Gemmatimonadota bacterium
GATGGCTCCGAAGGAGAGATGGACAGGCGCTGTGACCGGAGGGATTTAGGCACTGGTCACGGCTCCTGTCAACTTGCCGGTGAGAGGGGGTGCGGTCTACGTTCTGAGCCAACCTTCCGAGGTCTTCGAGTGCTCGATCGCGTTCGTGCGGTTCTCCTGCTGCTGCTCCTTCCGGCGAGCGTGGCCGCGCAGGAGCCGGTCGACACTGCGGCGATCCGCCGGATCCGGCAGGAGGGATTCGAGCGCTCCCGGGTGCTCGAATCCGCACTCGGCCTCTCCGATCTTCAGCCACCCCGACTCGCCGGCTCCCCCGGTTTCCTTGCCGCGGCAGGCTACGCCACGAGCCGCCTCAAGGGCTGGGGGATTGTGCGCGCGGGGTTGGAGCCGTGGGGGCGACGCTCGCCCTCCTGGGTCCTGGATCGCTACAACGTCGAGATGGTCAGCCCCTGGTATCTGCACGTCACCGCCTTTCCCCGCGCCTGGTCCGCCGCGACAGCGGCACCGATCACGGCGCCCGTCCTCGTGGTGTCGATCCAATCCGATACCGACTTCGCGCGCTACCATGGAAAGTTGCGGGGCAGGATCGTGCTCAACGGTGCCATTGCGCCACCGAGCGCTCCCGACGGTGCCATGGTGGAACACTTCTCCGATGCCGAGCTCGACAGCCTGACTCGGCTCACCGATCCCGGCAAGCCGCGCACGGTGACAGAAGACATGCAGCCGTGGCGTGACCTGATCGCCGATGGTCGCCGGCTCGCCGCCTTCCTGCGGCGAGAAGGTGCGGTGGCGCTGCTCGAGCCGAGCGAGATCGAAACGGCGCTCCGGGCGGACGGATGGTTCGCCTATCCCGGTGCGGCGTGGGGTGGAGTGCCGAGCTTCGTGGTGAGCCGGCCGCATTTCAATCGAATGCTCCGGCTGGTGGATGCCGGGAAGCCGGTCCGGCTCACGGTGTCGCTCAGGGCTCACCTGGTGCGCGGCGATTCACTGGGGATGAATGTGGTCGCCGAAATCCCCGGCAGCGATCCCGCGCTCAAGGATCAGGTCGTAATGCTGGGCGGCCACCTCGACAGCTGGATCGCCGGTACCGGCGCCGCCGACAATGCGGCGGGCTGTGCCGTCGGCATGGAAGTCCTGCGGATCCTTATGGCAACCGGACTGCATCCGCGGCGAACAATCCGCCTGGCGCTGTGGGACGCGGAGGAGCCCAGCGAGGACTACGCCGGCTCGATGGGCTACGTGCGCCGCCACTTCGGCGACCCGGATACCGGATTGCTCCGCACCGAACAGGCGCGGCTCTCTGCCTATTTCAACCTGGACAACGGCAGCGGCAAGATCCGCGGGATCTACCTGCAGGGAAACCCGGCGGCGCGTGCGGTCTTCGAATCGCTGCTCGCGCCTTTCGCCGATCTCGGTGCCGATCATGTGACGATCGCCAACACCGGCGAGACTGACCACGTCCCCTTCTGGGCGCTGGGACTGCCGGCATTCGAATTCATTCAGGATCCGCTCGACTACGAATCCCGGGTGCATCACAGCGACCACGACATCGGCGACTACCTCCGCGAAGCCGACCTCGAGCAGGCCGCCGTTGTCATGGCGTCGGTGGTATATCACACCGCGATGCGGGACTCGCTCATTCCCCGGATGCCACGTTGAGCCCCTTCGGCCGCGGCTTCGATCCGGCGCATCCCGACATCCATCCCGAGCTCCGTGCTGCGATGATCGCAGCCGCCGGGCTCGAGCCGAAGGCGGCCGCGGTCATCATCGCCCGGGCCTCCCTCCGTCTGCGCGAACTCTTTCGCACCGCCGAGCCGGTGGTCATCTACCCCGGTTCAGCAGCGGCGCTCCGGGAGATCGGGCTCCGCTCCGCCGTGGAGAACCGCTCGCTGGCGCTCATCGGCGGGCCCGGCGGTGAGGCGCTCGCCGATCAGACCGAGGCGCTCGGCAAGGAGGTACTCCGGGTGCGGGTGCATCCCGGGCGCACCGTCGAGCCGGCGCAACTGCTGCGATTTCTTGCGGGGCCCGAGGTGGACTCGGTGACCCTGGTACACGGCGAAGTCGGTGCCGGCACGCTCGCGCCACTGGCCCAGCTCGCTGCCGTGACGCGCGCGCGCAAGGACCTGCTCCTCTTCGTCGATGCCGGTGCCTCACTCGGCGCCAGCCCATTCGAGACCGATCAGTGGGGCCTCGACTTTGTTGTCGTTGCTTCCGAGGGTCCGCTGGGGCTGCCGACAGGCCTCGCCTTTGCGGCCGCGTCAGCCAGACTTCTGGCCCGTGCACGCGGCCTCACCGGGCGCGGGACCCAGCTCGATTTCGTGACCCATCATGCGGCCGCGGCCCGGGGCCAGACCCTCGCGCCGCTCACACCCGCGCTCGCCGCCGTGCTCGAACTCCAGTTGCAGCGGATGCTGGACGTGGAAGGACTCCCGGCCCGTTGGACCCGGCACGAAGCGATGCGAGTCATGGTGCAGAGCTGGGCCGTCGGGAAGGGTCTCCCCCTGCTTGCAGTCGAGGGCCGGCGGGCTCAGGCGCTGACCGTGCTCAAGGTAGGCGATCAGCGTCCCGCCTCGGCGGTCGCCCAGGCGCTTGCCGAAGAGGGCTGGTATGTCGGTGCGGGTGAGGGAGACCTGCTGCGGATCGGTCACGCCGGCGATCTGCAGCCGGATCAGCTGGGCGACCTGCTGACGGTGCTGGAGCGGGTGCTGATGGGTGTGAGTAGTAGGTAGTGAGGAACACGTAACGACGGGCAAGCGGTCGGAAGTGACGCGTCGCCAAGCCTGTCGCGCCGAGTCGCTTCGCTACTCCACCTTGAACTTCCCGACCTGGCTGAACAGCCCGTTCGCCGTCTCCGCGAGTGCGTGTGCCGATCCCGCCACCTGCTCCGTCGATGCCGAGAGCTGCTGCGCGCTCGCCGCGATCTCCTCGGCCGCGGCCGCGACATCTTCAGTGCCGCTCGACACCTCCTGCATCCGCGCCGCGATTCCTCCGATGAGCGTGCGTACCTCGCCGGAGGAGCGCGAAATCTGCAGGCTCCATTCGTCGGTCAACTGCGCCTCGGACGCCACCCGAGCCAGCCCCTCCGCCGCCTTGTGCGCGGTGGCCCGGGCGGCCTGGCCTCCCTCGGCAAGGCGCAGCAGCCGGTCCCGCGCGGTCGCGACCCGCTCCTGCACCAGCCTGACGGTGTCGGTGGTGAGACTCGCGGCCTGCGCCGCCTGACCGGCGAGCTTGCGGACCTCCTCAGCCACCACCGCGAACCCCTTCCCTTCCTCGCCGGCGCGTGCCGCCTCGATGCCGGCATTCAGCGCGAGCATGTGGGTCTGTCGCGCGATCGCCTTCGTCTGAATCACGAACTGCCCGATCTCCTCGGAGGCCGAGGCCAGCGCACTGGCCTCTTCCGCGCCCAACTCGATTTCCTGCGCCAGCCGCTGCAGTTCGGTCGAGCTCAGGTCGAGATCGTCGCGATGGTCCCGCGCCAGCTTCGCGAGCGCCGCGTTGCGGGTCGCTGCCTCCCCTGCGCTCGTCGCCAGTGTCTCGGCGATCTGCAGAATCTTCTCGGCGTCCTCCGCCGCGAGCCGCACCAGTCCCGCCTGCCGCGTGGCGCGGTCGGTGAGGTCGTTGCAGGTACCGGAGACCTCCTCGGTGGAGGCGCTCATCTGCTGGGTGGAACTGGAGATCTCCTGCGCCATGGCGGCCGCTTCCTGCGAACTGGTGCGGATGGTACTCACCAGACCGCGCAGCTCCTTGACCATGCTCCCGACCGCGTGAGTCAGCGTGTCGGCCTGCGCCGTCCCCACCGAGCTGAGCGAGACCGTGAGGTCGCCCTGCGCGACCCTGGTCGCCACGACGACGGTGTTCCCGAGCGGCCGCAGGATGTTCCGGGTGGCCCAGCTCACCAGGAAAGTGACCACCAGCATTCCCAGCGACAGGTAGACCGCCATCGCGACGGCGAGGGCCCCCCAGTACTGCGCGCTGGAGTGCTCCCGGCCATAGAAGACCCAGAACGTGCCGGCCAAGACCACGCCGAGCCCGAGGACCAGCAGGCCCGCGGTCAGGTACATCTTGCGCACGAAGAGTTTGCGGTCGCTGGCCATGTTCTGGGGGTGAGTTGAGAGGAGCGGGGAAGTTAGAGACTCTGGTCGTGGGCGGGCAATGGGGAGGGCGAAAAGCGGGAAAAGGGAAGAGGGAAGGGGGAAACGGAAGGACATCCTCGGATAGTTGCGGCATTCTCGCCCACGTACTTCTCGCCGAGCACCATTTTCCGTTTCCCCGTTTCCCCGTTTCCCCGTTTCCCCGTTTCCCTTTTCCCTCTTCCCCTCTCCCCAGTAGATTCCCGCCCCTATG
>JBDTTN010000287.1:0-4340 GCA_039930625.1 Gemmatimonadota bacterium
TGGCTGATTCCGGTGCCGGTCCTCACGCCCCGGCTCTCGAGTCTGTGGCTCGGGCTGGTGACACCGGTGTATGCGCGGGTCGGCCGTGCCCTGGTCGATGGCCTGAAGAACGAAACCGTGGTGCGGGATGACTCGGCACGCCGGGTGTTCCGGGTGAGGCCCCTGGGCATGAAGGAAGCGATGGCGCGCGCGCTGGCGAATGAGGAACGCGCCTTTGCCGCCACCCGCTGGTCCGACCCGCTCTCCTCCAGCGGTCGCAAGGAGGGATGGGGCGGCGCCCGCTACGGCACCCGGCTGGTGGATGACCGTGCGATCGAGGTGGCCTGCGAGCCGGCGCGCGCGTTCGCGCCGATCCGGCGGATCGGCGGTGCGACCGGATGGTATCACGCCAATTTTCTCTGGCGGATCCGGGGCTTCCTCGATCTGCTGGTGGGCGGGGCTGGGCTCCGACGGGGCCGCCGGGACCCGGAGCAGCTGCAGCCGGGCGACACGGTGGACTTCTGGCGGGTGGAGGCGGTGGAGCCGAACCGGCTGTTGCGGCTCTCCGCGGAGATGCGACTGCCGGGCCGCGCCTGGCTGCAATTCGAAGTGAAGGAGAGCGGGCGCGGAAGCGTGATCCACCAGACGGCGATCTTCGACCCGAGCGGACTGTTAGGTCAGCTGTACTGGTATGCGCTCTGGCCGCTGCACCAGTATGTCTTTGGCGGGAGCCTGCGTGCGCTCGCCCGTGCGGCGCTCGCCGACTGAGTGCTGCTGATCGAGAGCACCGGCAAGGGGTCCGCCCTTCCCTATCATCGCTGGAAGCTGGTGCTGGTACTCTCGGCGCTCCGGCACTTCGTCGCCGGGCTGCGTGAGGCGGGGGAACACTATCTCACCACGCTTCACCGGGACAATACAGGCTGGACATTTCACTACGACGCCGGCTGAACCAGATCGGCGGCAGCGCGGATTGAGGACCCCTCCACGGGCTCGGGGAGGGCGGGCCCAAGGTCCGCCCCTACTGTGGCCGCCTTGCCGCTGATCCACGCCCGCTCCGGGGTCCTCACCCGCTTGCCGCATTCCGGCACCAGGCACTGTGCACTCGGAACTCGAGACCCTGAAACCCGTCCGCCCCTTTCTCCGTCCGCCCTGCATTCGTATTATCCCGACAATGTCGGAGTAATCAGCGACTCAGGCTCGGAGTGGCCGGATGATCAGCTTTCTCGGGGAGTTCGAGCAGCTCCTGCTGCTCGCCATCATCCGCTGCGGGGACGAGGCGTACGGCGCCGCCTTGCAGCGCGAACTGGAGCAGGTGCGTCGCGGCGTCCACCTCGGCGCGGTCTACACCACCCTGCTCCGGCTCGAGTCGAAGGGGCTGGTCGCCTCCCGGGTCGGAGACCCGACCGCCGAGCGAGGCGGCCGGCGGAAGAAATTCTATCGTATTCTCCCCGCCGGCTCCCGGCAGCTCGAACGCTCCCTCGCCGCCCTCCGCACCATGACCGCGGGACTGCCCCGCCCCCTCGAGGCGCCATGATGCCGACCCCTCCCCGCATCCCCACCCGATTGTTAGCGCATCGGCTCCCCGAAGCCGCTGCCGAGTATCTGCTCGGCGACCTCGAGGAGCGCTATCAGATGATTCTCGCCGAGCGGGGTGCGGGTGCCGCCAACCGATGGTACTGGTGGCAGGCGACGACGGCGATTTTCCGCCCGTGGCCGCGAACCGACGCCGACATGGGGACCGCACCCTGGTGGAATGGCCTCGGGCGCGAGGTGCGGCATGGCCTGCGGGTGGCGCGGCGTGCGCCGCTCTTCTCGACTCTCGTGGTGCTCACCTTCGCGCTGGGTCTCGGTGCGGCGGGCGCAATTTTCAGTGTGCTCAATCCGGTGCTGCTGCAGGGCGCGCCGTATCCTGACGCCGAGCGGCTGATCTCGATCAATGATCCGGATATGCACGGCGAGATGCACAATATCGGCTATCTCACCTACCGGGACATCGCGCGGGAGAACCACACGCTCGAGCGGCTGGCGGCGATGTCCTACTGGACCCCGATTCTTGGTGGCCAGGGCGATGCGTCTCAGCTCAGCGGCCAGCGGGTGACGAGCGACTTCTTCCCCACCCTCGGCGTGCAGCCTGCGCTGGGCCGCGGCTTCCTGCCGGAGGATGACAGCCCCGCGGGCCGAAACACGGTGGTGATCCTGAGTCACGCCATCTGGCAGGCGCGCTTCGCGGGAGACAGCGGCATCATCGGCCGCACCATTCAGCTCAGCGATCGGGCGGTCACGGTGATCGGCGTGATGCCGCAGAGCTTCGAGAGCCTGCTCGCGCCGACGGCGGAGCTGTGGGCGCCGCTGGGATATGCGGATGGCGATGGGTTCGCCTGCCGCGATTGCCGGCACCTCAGAGTGATCGCGCGGCGGAAAGCCGATGCCTCCCTCGCGACGACTGTCGCCGATCTCAACCAGCTCTCCGCGAATCTGGTGCAGCTCTATCCTCGCACCTATGCGGTCGCGGGCTTTGTCATCACCCCGCTCCATGAGCTGCTGGTGGGTGGGGTGCGACCGGTGCTGCTCGCCATCAGTGTGGCGGTGGCGCTGCTGCTGCTCATCGCCTGCGTGAATGTGACCAATCTCTTCCTGGGGCGTGCGCTGGTGCGGAGTGGCGAGTTCGCGGTGCGGTCGGCGCTGGGCGCGGGTTCGGTGCCACTGGTGCGCCAGGTGCTCATTGAGGCGCTGGTACTGTCGGTAGCTGGAGGGATCCTGGGAGTCGGCATCGCCTACGGGGGGATCAAGCTGCTGCTCGGCCTCGCGCCGACGGGCGTGCCGAGGCTTGCACAGGTCACCATGAACGGGAGCGTGATCGGGTTCGTGTTCGTGCTGGCGACGGTGACCGGGATGCTCGCCGGAATCGCCCCGGCCATCTCGGCACGCCGAGCCAATCTCGGCGGCCTGCTGCGATCGGGCTCACGGAACATCGTGGGCCGGACCAGCCGACGGCTGCGGGCTGCGCTGGTGGTGGTGGAGGTGGCCCTCGCGCTGATGCTGCTCACCGGTGCGGGACTCCTGCTCCGGAGCCTCGGCAAGCTGCTGGAGGTATCGCCCGGATTCGAGGCACAGGGGCTGGTGTCGCTCGCGCTGCAGACCTACGGCAGCCGCTACCAGGAGGACGGCGCGGTGCATCGCTATTACGCTCAGGTGGTGGAGCGGGTGCGGGGGATCCCTGGTGTCACCGGAGCAGCGGTGGTGAGTCAGCTCCCGCTCTCCGGTGACTATGACAAGTATGGCATTCACACCGAGACGGCGATCACGCTGAATCCAGGGGAAGACCCCGATGCCTTCCGCTACGGCGTGTCGCCGGGATACCTGGAGACGATGGGGATCCCGCTGATTCGGGGCCGAGACATGACGGCCGCGGACGACTCGGCGGCGAGTCCCGTCATGATGATCAACGCGACGATGGCAAAGCGGCTCTTTCCGGCGATTGATCCGCTGGGCCAGCGGGTGCGGGTCGGAGGGGACGACTCGCCGTTCCGTACGATTGTCGGCATCGTGGGAGATGTGCGGCAGCAGGGGCTCGACGTCGGCGGTGAGGCACAGGTCTATATGCCGAGCGTGCAGAATCCCTTCGCCGATTCGCGGATGGTGCTGGTGGTGCGCGGGCGCGCCGACGATCCGACGGCGCTGGTGCCCGCGGTGCGGGAGGCGCTCCGCGGGATCGACCCGGCGGTGCCGATCGCGACGGTCTCCACCATGACGAGCTACGTCAGTCAGAATGCGGCGACGCGCCGGTTCGCGATGACGCTGTTCCAGCTCTTCGGAGTGGCGGCGCTGTCGCTCGCGGCGCTGGGGCTGTATGGCGTGCTCGCGGCCAGCGTGATCGAGCGGACCCGCGAGATCGGCATTCGCAGCGCACTCGGCGCCACCCGCTGGCGTATCCTGGCGCAGGTGGCGGATAGCGCGCTGCGCCTGACAGGACTCGGGGTGGGAATTGGATTGGTCGGAGCGCTCGGCGGCACGGCGATGCTGCGGTCGCTGCTCTTCGGCGTGGCGCCAACGGATCACCTGACCTTCGCAGTGGTGGGCGGGCTGCTGCTGCTGGTCGCGCTGCTGGCGGCGAGTGTGCCGGCGTGGCGGGCCGCAGCGGTGGATCCGGCGGTGGTGCTCAGGGAGGAGTGAGGGGGAAGGGGGAAGGGGACGAGACTGTCATACCGAGGAGTGTTGCGACCGAGCGGTGACAGCGCTGCCTTGTTCAAGCTTCGCGCTGAATTCCATCCGGCAATCGGGAGCCTCGGCTACGTTCCGCCGAGGCCGCGGGTCGTGGGGCCGCGGCTGCGCGGGTCGTGGGGCCACGGCTGCACGGGTCG
>JBDTTN010000288.1:0-4335 GCA_039930625.1 Gemmatimonadota bacterium
ACGCGACCGACCTCGGTCTCGTGCCCGCAGCCGAAGCCTCAGCGTGGCTGCTCGCGCTCGCGGAAAAGAACGAGCCCGCCAGCGAGGAGGCAGTCTTCCCCGCGACGATCGGCGAGGGGGTCACCGCCTGGCCCGCGCTGCTCAGGATCGCCCGCAATCAGGAGGTACAGAAGAAGGTGCGGCGCAGCGCCATCTTCTGGCTGGGTCAGGCGGCGGGGGAGGCGGCGACACTGGGGCTCGACTCCATCACTCAGGACCAGCGGCAGGATCGGGAGGTGCGGGAGTCCGCGATCTTCGCACTCTCCCAGCGCCCGAAGGACGAAGGCGTCCCGGCGCTCATCCGGGTTGCGAAGAGCAACCGCGATCCGGAACTCCGCAAGAAGGCGCTCTTCTGGCTGGGCCAGAGCGAGGATCCGGCGGCGCTGGCCCTGTTCGAGGAGCTGCTGACCAGGCCCTAGTCAGGCCTCCGGCGACCGCGGCGCCTCGGCCGGGACCAGGCCGACGGGCGCCACTGCCCGATGCCGCCGCGCCTTCCACCGCTTGGGAATATCCGCCAAAACGGTGTAGACCACCGGCGTCATGTACAGCGTAATCAGCTGCGAGAACAACAGTCCCCCGACCACCGCCATGCCCAGCGACCGGCGCGACTCGGCGCCGGTCCCCGTCGCAAAGGCGATCGGCAGGGTGCCGAACAGCGCCGCGAATGTCGTCATCATGATCGGCCGGAAGCGCACCGCGCTCGCCTCGAGGATGGCGTCGTGCGGGCTCTTCCCCTCGTTCCGCTCCGCCTCGGTGGCGAAGTCGATCATCATGATCGCGTTCTTCTTGACCAGCCCCACCAGCATGATGATCCCCACGAAGGCGTAGACGCTGAGGTCGAGCCCCGCGATCAGCAGCGTCACCAGCGCGCCGAATCCCGCGAAGGGAAGCCCCGAGAGGATCGTCAGCGGGTGGATGAAGCTCTCGTACAACACGCCGAGCACGATGTAGATCACCACGATGGCGAGCACGAGGAGCAGCAGCAGCCCCTGCTGAGAATCCTGAAACGCCTGCGCCGTTCCGGCAAAGCCGGCAGTGACGGCAGCGGGCAGCAGCGGCGCCGCGGCGTTCTCCACCAGCTGCACCGCCTGACCGATCGACACCCCCGCCGCGAGGTCGAACGAGAGCGTCACCGCGGGAAGCTGGCCGGCGTGGTTCACCGTGAGCGGGCCCACGTCAGGCGTGATCGTGGCGAGCGCGGTCAGCGGCACCAGCGCGCCGGAGGTCGCCGTCAGGCCGATCAGGCTCAGCGCGCTCAGGTCCCGCTGATACTGCGGCAGCAGCTCCATGATGACCCAGTACTGGTTGGTCGCGGTGTAGATCGTGGAGACCTGCCGCGCACCGTAGGCATCGTAGAGCGCCTGCTGCACCTGGCTGACGCTGAGGCCGTAGGCGCTGGCGCGCTCCCGGTCGACCGCGACCCTGACCTCGGGATTCTTGATCTGCAGATCGCTGGTGACGTCGCGGAGCTGAGGCAGCTCCCGGAACCGCGCCTCGAGCTTCGCCACCGTCTGGTAGAGCTCCGAGATGTCCGGCCCCTGCACCGTGTACTGATAGAGGCTCTTGGTCTGCCGCCCGCCGATGGAGATCGCCGGCGGGTTCTGGAAGAAGACCCGGAGCCCCGGCACGGCCGACACCTTCGCCGACAGCGCGCGGGCGACTTCATCGGACGACTGCGAGCGCTGGGAGAACGGCTTCAGGTGAATGAAGAACCGCCCCTGGTTGACGCTGCTCCGGCCGCCGCCGATCGCCGACATGAAGCCTGCGATGTTGCTGTCCGCCTGCACGATCGCCGCGGCCCGCTGCTGCAGCGTGTACATCGCATCAAAGCTGGTGCCCTCCGACGCCTCGGTCGTGCCGCGGAGCTGCGCGGTATCCTCGCTCGGCAGGAACCCCTTGGGCACGATGATCGCCAGCCAGATGGTCGCGGCCAGGATCACTGTGGACACGACCAAAGCGGCGCGGCGCCGGAGCATCACCCAGTCGAGGGTCCGGAGATAGAAGTCCAGCGCGCCGGTGTACACCCGCTCGGTCGCATTGTAGAAGCGGCCATGCCCCGTGTGCGCCGACGGCTTGAGGAAGCGGCTGGCCAGCATCGGCGTCAGGGTGAGCGACACGAAGCAGGAGACCAGGATCGATACGCTGATGGTCACCGCGAATTCGCGGAAGAGCCGCCCGATCAATCCGCCGAGGAAGAGCAGCGGAATGAAGACCGCAACCAGCGAGAGCGTCATCGAGAGGATCGTGAAGCCGATCTCCTTCGCGCCATCGAGCGCCGCCTGCCGGGCCGGTTTCCCCATCTCCATGTGGCGGACGACGTTCTCCAGCATGACGATCGCGTCGTCCACCACGAACCCCACCGACAGGGTGAGCGCCATCAGCGAGAGGTTGTCGAGGCTGAAACCCAGCAGGTACATCACCGCAAAGGTGCCGACCAGCGACATCGGCAGCGCCAGACTCGGAATGACGGTCGCGGAGAGATTCCGGAGAAAGAGGAAGATCGTGAGGATCACGAGGCAGAGTGTCAGGTACAGCGTGAACTTCACCTCGTGCACCGACTCCTCGATCGTCTCGGAGCGGTCGTACAGCGTCTGCACGTTCACCGCCGCCGGAAGCTGCTTCTCGATCTGCGCCATCACCGTCCGCACCCGCTGCGCCACCGCGACGGTGTTGGTGCCGGGCTGCCGCTGCACCGACAGCACGATCGCGCGGGTCCCGTTGAACCAGCTCGCCGCCTTGGTGTCCTGCACGCTGTCGATCACCCGGCCGAGGTCCTGCAGCCGGACCGGCGAACCGTTGCGATAGGTGACGATGAGCGGCTTGAAGGCGGCTGCATTCGTGAGCTGCCCCTCCGCCTGCACCGCATACGCGCGGTCGGTGCCCCAGAGCACCCCCGAGGGCAGGTTTACGTTGCCGCCGCTGATCGCCTTCGAGATCTCGTCGAGACCGATGCGCCGCGCGGCCAGCGCCTGCGGATCGAGCTGGATCCGCACCGCGTACTTCTGCGAGCCGTACACCTGCACCTGCGCGACACCCTCCACCGTCGACAGCCGCTGGCCGATCAGCGTCTGGCCGTACTCGTCCAGCGCCGAGAGCGGGAGGGAATTGGAGGTGAGCGCCAGGTAGATGATCGGTGAGGCCGACGGGTCCACCTTGGAGTAGGACGGGGGCACCATGTTCTGCGGCAGCTGGCGGAGCGACTGGGCGATCGCCGCCTGCACATCCGCCGCTGCGGCATCGATATCCCGGTCGAGCGCAAACTGCAGCGTAATCGACGTCGCTCCCTGGCCGCTGCTCGAGGTGAGCGCATCGAGGCCGGCGATGGTGGAGAACTGCTTCTCCAGCGGTGTGGCCACCGACGAGGCCATCGTCTCGGGGCTCGCGCCGGCGAGGCTGGCGTTCACCGAGATGGTCGGGTAGTCGATTGCCGGCAGGTCGCTGACCGGAAGCTTCTTGTACGCTGCCAGTCCGAAGACCAGGATCCCGGCCATGACCAGCGTGGTCATGACCGGCCGACGGATGAACAGCTCGGCGATGTTCACGGTGCCGCCGCGACGGCTTGTGCCTTCGCGCCATCGACGAGGCGGATCTGCCCCGAAGTCACCACCTTCTCACCGGCCGTCACGCCGCTCGTGAGCACGATGAGCGAGTCGTTGGTGTAGCCCACCGTCACCTTCTTGAGGTGGACCGTGCCGCTGTCGCCGAGCACGAACACCGATGCGCCCTGCTGCCCGGTGAGCACCGCGCTCACCGGCACCACCAGGGCGTTGCTCTCTACCGTGACGCGGAGCGCGACGCGCACCAGCGCACCTGGCCACAAGGCGTGGTTCTGATTGTCGAACCGGGCCTTGAGGAGAATCGTTCCGCTCATCGAATCGACCGCGTTGTCGATGAAGACCAGCTTCCCTTCCGATACCGCCACCGAATCTCCGACCGGCACCGCACTCACCGACAGCCCCGTCCCCGAACGGCGGATGGCCGGGAGCTGCGTGGCAGGAACCGGAAAGCGGACCAGGATCGGCGCGATCTGATTGATCTGTATCAGTGGTGTCCCGCCTGCCGAGCGCACCAGGTTCCCGGCGCGGACCAGCAGCGCCCCGGCTCGACCCCCGATCGGCGCGCGGATAGTGGCGCGCTCCAGATTGATCCGGGCTCGGCCCACTGCACCAGAATCCGCCTCCAGCGTGGCCCGCAGTCCCATCGCCGTCGCGCGGGCATCGTCGGCCTCCTGGGTCGAGGCATACTGCTTGGCGGCGAGGTCCGCCACTCGGCGCAGGTCCGCCTCCGCCTTTTCCG
>JBDTTN010000289.1:0-4329 GCA_039930625.1 Gemmatimonadota bacterium
AGCTGACTCCGGCGGAGCAAGAGACGGTGGCGGCGCACCTCGCGACCTGCGCCAGCTGCCGCGCGGAGGCGGAGGCGATTCGGTCGATCATGGCCGAGGCGCGCGCGCTGCCACGCTCGGTGCTGCCTGAGCGCGAACTCTGGCCGGGAATAGCGCCTCGGCTCAGCGGTCCCGCGTCGCGGCGCTTCCCTCCCCTGCGAGGCTGGATGCGCCTGGCCGCGGCGATCGGCCTGATCCTCTTTGGCGCCGGACTCGCGACCCTCTGGCAGCGCAGCACCGCACCTTCCTCCTTCGCCACCGAGCAGGCGCGCTACACCGCGGCGAGCACCGTGCTGGCGGAAAAGCTGGCCGCCAATCCCGGTCAGCTCACGCCATCGACTCGCGCCGTGGTCGAACGGAATCTCGCGATTATCGACCTCGCGATCCGCGAAGCGGAGACGGCGCTCGCAACCGACCCGGGCAACACTCCGCTCGAGCAAATGCTGGTCGCCCGCTACGAGCAGCGGCTGGCGCTGCTCCGCCGGGCGACGACTACGAGAGGGATGGAGAGCTGAGATGTCTGTGACCCGATCGCTCAGCCTGACAATTCTGCTGGCGCTGCTGCCGGTGCCCCTCCTCGCACAGGAGGCCATCGACGCCGGCCGGAGCGCTCGCCACGACGTGGCGATCCGGATCTACTCGCTCACCGGTTCGCTCCGGATCACCGCCTGGGAGCATGACAGCGTCCACGTGCGTGGTCGCGTCGATCGCGGCGTTGGCAAGTTCTTTTTCGGTGGCACCCGTGAGGCGCTGAAGCTCGGGGTCGAGATCCCGGACGGGGTCGAACCCGACGGGACCGCCGATCTCGATATCCAGGTCCCCGCCGGCACCCGGCTGTGGGTGAAGAGCGCGGCGGCAGAGGTGGATATCACCGCTGGCGGCGGCATGGTCGAGGTGATCAATGGAAGCGGCCGAGTCAGGGTCGCGGGCCGCGCGGAGAGCGCCACTGTGGAAACCATCGACGGCAATGTCGAACTCGCACTCGAAAGCCCGAGCGGCCGGGTCCGCACCGCCAGCGGCACGATCGTGGTCCGCGGCGTGGTCCGAGACCTCGAGGCCACCACCGTCAGCGGACCCCTCCTGGTGGGAATGGAAGGCGCGGTGCAGCGCGCCCATCTGGAGACGGTCGCGAGTGAGATCGCCTTCAAGGGAGATCTCGAACCTGAAGGTCGACTCGAGGCGGAGACCCACGGCGGCGACGTCGAGCTGCGCCTCCCTCCCCGCCTCGGCGCAGCCTACCACTTGGTGAGCTACGGTGGCGCACTAATCAACGAACTCGTGCCCGCCTCGGCGGTGCACCCCGGACCGCACAAGGGTGAGTGGACCTTCACCACCGGCGATGGCCGCGCCACGGTTGACGTCCGAACCTTCAAAGGGAGGGTGACCCTGAAAGTGCGCGGCGATCCGCCGCGTTGACCAGCGAGCACCGACCTCCAGGCGTCAACGAAGCCTGAGGACCACCTGCCCCGGGACCGAGTCCGGTTCCGGCTCATCCACACCGAAGTACCAGTCCACCTGCTCCATCAGTTCATCGTCGGTCGACACACCGGTGAGAATGGTCTCGGGCATTCCGGGATCCACGAGCACGTATCCGAACGGAAAGTCGAGCCCGCTCAGCATCACGACGCGCCGGAGCCCAGCTTCGGTCTGGACGATCACCGAATCCGCGGTGGTGGCCACCAATGTGATGCCGGCGTCCTCGAGATCGGGCGCCACCAGCGCGGTATAGGAGCGGAAGTCATCGAGCAGATCTGCGCCCTCCCCCGCCTTAAGCGTGTCCGAGGCCGGGAGCCAGAACGCCACCACCGTCGGCTGCGAGATCACCGGCGCCTCGGCGAGCGGGCGCGGTACGGTGGAATCCCGAACGGCCTGATGCGTCGGCCGCCGCGGGTGGCAGGCGGGGAGCAGCAGCAGTGTGACGAGTAGCGAGTAGCGCAGGCGCCCTCTGGCAGGTTCAGGCTCGGAATCCGTCCACACACAATCCCACAAGAATGCGGACGGGCCCGCCCAAAGGCGAGCCCGGAGGCCTCGGGCGTCTCGGCTGAGCTCAGCAGCCAAGGGCGGCTTCGGCGGCTCAGCCGCGACGACGGGCTGCTTCGAGACCTGGCCAAGCCTCCGAAACCTTAGACAGCAAGTGCCCACTTGCACCGTGCTCGCTCGCAGGTTAGTCTCCCGCCCCACTATGGATATCCGAGACCGACTCCTCCACGCCGCCGCCGAGGTCTACAGCGAGACCGGCTTTCGTGGCACCACCACCCGACGCATCGCGCAGGTCGCCGGCGTCAACGAAATCACCCTCTTCCGGCACTTCGGCACCAAGGAAGCGCTGGTCAAGGAGGCGTTGAAGCTTGCCTACCGGAACGCCGATCCGGTGGTGCTTGGCGAGCCGACCGACCCCGCGGCTGAACTCAACGCATGGGCCTGGAGCATCTACCGGCACTGGTACTATGGCCGCGAGATGATCTCCCGGGTCATGGGCGATCTCATCGAGCACCCCGTGCTGGCACCGGACATCTGCGAGGAGCCCGGCTGTGAGCACGGGATGCTTTCCCGCTATCTCGACCGGATGCGCGAGCTCGGCCTTGCGCGGGGCAACTTCCACGCGGATGCCGCAGCCGGCCTCCTGCTCGGGGCGGTGTTCACCCATTCCATCTGGCGGGACCACTTCGAGGATGCGAGCCTGCCCTCCCCCGAAATCGTGATCCAGCAGTACGTCGCGCTGCTGCTCAGCGCGGTCGGGGCCGAGGTCGCCCCGGCGGGGCAAACGAACGGCACCACCAAGGAGACGGCATGACGCGCCGCACCGCTCAGGGGCTTGGTTCCGCGGCCCGATGCACCGCGATTCTCCTGCTGCTCGGCGCGACTTCGCTTGCGGCGCAGCAGGCCACCCTGGTGCCGATGCCACGGGAACTCTCGCTCGACGACGCGCTGAATCTCGCGATCCCCGCGAGCGACGCGGTGGGCCTCGCGCGGGCGGACATTATCCGCGCGGAAGGCGAGGTGAAGCGAGCCCGGGCCGATGTGCTGCCGCAGCTCACCGGCACCGCCTCCTACACCCGGACGCTCAAGTCGCAGTTCAACACCGGTGGCGGGACCGTCGACAGCACCGCGACCAGTTTCTGCAATCGCTTCACCGGCGACCCATCGCTGCCCATCGGCCAGCGGGTGGATTCGCTGGAGCAGAGCGTCCAGTGCCTGTCCGCCCTCGATCTCTCCGGCCTGTTCAGCAGTCTGCCGTTCGGACGGAAGAATCAGTACAACTTCGGTCTCGGGTTCAGCCAGACGCTGTTGAGCAGCGGGCTCATCAAGGGCCGTCCCCGGGCCGCGGTTGCGGGTCGGAAGGTGGCGCGCATCGGGGTGACGACGGCCGAGGCGCAGGCTCGCCTCGATGTGACTTCGACGTATTTCGATGCGGTGCTCAGCGACCGGCTGGTCGCCATCGCCGAGTTGAGCCTGGCGCAGGCCGAGACCACCCTGGCACAGACGGGGCTGGGCAAGCAGGTGGGGACGCAGTCGGAGTTTGAGCTCTTGCGGGCGCAGGTCACCCGTGACAACCAGCGCGCCAGCGTGCTCAAGCGCCGGTCGGATCGGCGGCTTGCTTACCTGCGCCTGCAGCAACTGCTGCAGCTGCCGCTCTCGCAGCCGCTGACCCTGACCACGACCCTCGATGAGACGCCGGCGGGCGGCATCGAGTCGGCCGATTCGCTGGTGATCAGCGAGAGCGATACCGCGGTGAGTCATCGCGCCGCGGTGGAACAGGTGGAGGAGGCAGCCACCATCCAGCAGATCCTGACCAACGTGACCCGCTGGGACCGGCTGCCGACGGTGAGCCTCACCTCCAAGTATGCCCGGATCGGCTACCCCGATGACGGGTTACCCTGGAATGCCAAGTTCGTCTCCGACTGGACCGTCGGGGTGAACGTGTCGGTCCCGCTGTGGACCAGCGGGCGGCTCTCCGGCAATACCATGGTTGCCGAAGCGAGTCTTGCGCAGGCACGCATCCGGGTGAGTCAGGCACGCGATGGGGCGTCGCTCGACGCCAGCTCGACGGTGGAGCGGCTGCAGACCGCACTGGCGACTTGGGCGGCGACGCAGGGGACGGTGGCGCAGGCCGAACGCGCCTACGCGATCGCGACGCTGCGATTCAAGGAAGGCATCTCCACCCAGACCGAATTGAACGACTCCCGACTGCAGCTCGAACAGGCGGAGGCCAATCGTGCGGTCGCTGCGCGCGACGTGCAGGTTTCCCGGGCCCGACTCCGGCTGCTGCGCGACCTGCCGCTCGGCGGG
>JBDTTN010000290.1:0-4305 GCA_039930625.1 Gemmatimonadota bacterium
ACCAACAACCTGCACGAGATCGCCTATCACATCCGCTGCAGCGACGGCACCGAGATGCACGTCACCCTGATGTCGGCCATCGGGACCCCGGGTGGTTTCACCCGTACCTGCGATGGCACCCGCGTGGATGTCGCCGCGCCGGTGCCGGCCAACTCTCCCAATGGCGGGGGACAGCGAATCATCCCGGACCGGACCTGTGTCGACCAGTTCATGCGGGTGGGCGCCGGCGTGCGTCCCGACTACGACCGGGCGCTGCACGAGAGCTGGCAGACCTCCAACTCGGTGCGCGCCGAGGATGGCCACACCGTCGCCAACTTCGATCCATACTTCCAGGTCTTTCAGCCCAGCCGGTTCTACGATCCGGCGGCGCCGAACATCACCGGTCGCCCGCTCAGCGAGTGCGACACGATGGATCCGAACCGGCTCAAGGACAACAACGACCTCTGCGACAAGTCGACCAACAACGGCGCACTCACCGGCCTTTCGTACGACGATTCGCTCTCCCGGTTCAACGGGGTGCGGCGGTTCATCGACGTGAACAACAACCGCATCGACAACAAGGACGGCGACGAGGTGTGGTACACCGATCCGTTCGGCCGCCACGGGCAGAAGAGCCCCTTCCCGGGCTCGATCCGCCAGTGGGTGGCCAAGGTGAAGAACAATTACGGCTTCAGCGTGGACGGTCCGGCCATCGGCTTCAACCGCAACTACGGCGTGGCGTCGACGCACGCGCCCAACTGACCGGCCCGGATGGACCGGTCATCCCGAGCCCAACCAACAAACGATGGATCTCTCCCGGCCCAGGCCGAGAGAGATCCATCCTCGGTTTGCACCAGTCTGTCAGTAGCGTGGGAGGGGGACGTCGGTGCTGCCGGCGCCAATATGCAGGATCAGGTCTCGACCTGAATACCCGGCCGCCGTGACCCGCACAGCGGCCGTGCGGCACCGGTCCACCAGATTGCTCGCGTAGATCAACCGGTACTCGCCGCGGTCATTCGCAAAGGTGCCGTAGGCGGTCCCCAGGATCTGCAGTCGCGCCCCGGCGACTGGCACCGAGGTGCCCTCGTAGTAGACCCGGCCCGCGATGGAGGCCATCCCGGGCGGCAGGGTTGAATCGGGATGCTCCTCCGGCGGGAGCGAACATCCCTCCGAGGGCATCGGGTACGGCGATTCCCATGGCCGATTTTCGCGGGCGCCGGAGAGCGGACCCAGCTTGCTGGACGGCCGGCCGAAGATGCGCCTGGCATCGGCCTCCATCGAGGGCGCCGCATCCGGCGCGAGCGGAGCGGCGACCGCGCTTGGTGCCGGAGGCGCGGAGGCCCGGGCGCTGGCTTCGGGTGCGTCGTCGTGGCTGGGGTTGGGTCGGGTCGCCGTTTCGAGCGGGGTGGCGGGCGGCGCGTTCGGCTCCTGCTCTGGAGTCGGAGTGACCTGCGCGATGGATCCGGGATCCTGCTGCTGGCCGGGCGTGAGGGGCACGGCAGGTGGCAGGTCCTTTGGTGCCTCGACCGGCCGGGGCGTGGGAGTCGGACGGGGCGGGGCGAAGTCGAGCTGGATCGGCCGGATCGTCTCTTCGGTAGTGGCGCGCTGGGCCGTCTCGGCCTGCCGCTGCTGCGTGGCGCGTACCACGAAGATCAGCAGCACGACGTGCAGGATGGCACTGACCGTATAGCCGAGCGAGCGGCGCCAGTCTCCCGAGCCGGCGGGAAGCGTCGTCGAGTAGCTGACGCCGCGCTCCTGCAGCGGTCCGGCCTCCCCGGGCATCATCGTGGAAGCTGCCGCTTGAGGATCTTGCCCGTCCCCGTCTTGGGGAGTTCGGCGAGAAAACCGACCTGCCGAGGCAGCTTGAAGGCCGCAAGTCGCGGCCGGCAGAACGCCACCAGCTCCTCCTCGGAGAGGGTCATCCCCGGCCGCAGCACCACCGCGGCCGACACCACCTCGCCCCAGATCGCATCGGGGCAGCCGTAGACCGCCGCCTCGAGGACGGCGGCGTGCTGGTAAAGGACGTGTTCCACTTCGGTTGAATACACCTTCTCTCCGCCCGAAATGATCATGTCCTTCTTACGGTCGACGATGGTCAGGTAGCCCTCGGTATCCACCACGGCGAGATCGCCCGTGCGCAGCCAGCCGTCGGGCGTGAAGGCTTCGGCGGTCGCCTCGGGGCGGCGCCAGTAGCCGGGAGTCACGGTCTCTCCCCTGACGTGTATTTCGCCGACCGTCCGCTCATCGTTGGGTACGGCCGCGCCGGAATCGTCCACCACCCGCAGTTCCACGGCGAGGAAGGGGCGGCCGGTCTTGGCGCGGTAGCGCAACTGGTCCGGCTCGGGGAGCCGCCGCAGCTGGTCGTTCAGCAGGCTCAGGGTCAGATAGGGGCTGGTCTCTGTCATCCCGTAGGTCTGGACGTACTCGCAACCGAAGGTCTCCACGATGGCATGCACCACCGCCGGTGCGATCGGTGCGCCGCCGCTGAGGATCATGCGCAGGCTGCTGTAACCGAACGCACTGCGCGCCTCGTGCTTCACCATGAGATTCAGCATGGTGGGCACCAGGTTGGTGATGCTGACCCGCTCCCGCTCGAAGGTGGCCAGGACCTCACGCGGTTCGAACTTCGGCACCATCACATGACAGCCACCAACCCAGGTGATGGCGAAGGTGGCCCAGGCATCAGCCAGATGAAACATCGGTGCGACATGCGCCCAGCGGTCCCGCTCCGACAGCCCCAGCTCCGCCACCGCCGCCAGGGCATGCACCCAGACGTTGCGATGGGTCAGCATCACGCCCTTGGGCCGGCCCGTGGTGCCGCTGGTGTAGTACAGATGCGCGAGAGCATCGGGAGGTGTCGTGGCGGGAACGAAGTCTCCGCCCGTCGGCGGGGTGGGGTAGCGGATGACCGGCGCTGCCCCGGCCAGGGGAAACGGCTCCCCGGCGGAGATAACGGTTCTGAAGCCGGCACCCCGCACCACGACCGCCTCTGCCAGCTCAACGAAGCCGGGGTCCACGATGAGGACGCCACTCTCGCTGTCGCCGATGATGAAGGTGAGTTCGTCGGGATGGAGCCGGGTGTTGAGCGGAACGAGGACCGCGCCGAGCCCGGCGGCGGCGAAGTAGCTCTCGAGGTATGCGAGGCCGTTGGGGAGCAGGGTGGCGATGCGGTCGCCCTGCTGTACTCCCCGGCTGCGGAGCAGCGCCGCGAGCGCGTCCACCCGCGCGCCCAGCGCCGTGTAGGAAAGCTCACGCCCGCCGTCCACCGCCGCGACATGTGCGGGGGAAAGTCGGCGGGCGCGTGCCAGGATACTCCAGAGGCTCATCCTGCGCTCAATACGTCGAGTCCCAGTCCACCTTGGAAGCGCGGCGGCACCGTACGCACATCAGGGTCTCCGGCCGGCCGTCAAACTCCTGCCGGCCGGAGCAGTCCGGGCAGACGGCGTAGGTGGTCACCAGCTTGGGCCCCGCAAGTGTGGGCCGCATGACTCCGGTACGGACCACGATGCTCCACGTCACGGGCCGGTCGGCGCGGACCCGGACCTCGTCGGCCTGGAACCGCATCACCTGTCGGTCCACCTCGACCAGCACGCCGTCGGGATACTCTTCAAGGACGGGATACCATGCACCACGCCGGAGCACATCGGCCAGTCCGGGCGCTCCAGTCGCCCATCCGCGAATGGTCTCGGATTCGCCTGAACGACGATTGGGGGGCAGGGTCATCCTCAATACTACAGCCTCACCGCATGGCTAGGGTACCCTCCCCGCCCCGGGCCCCGCTGCGGGGGGCCGGACCGGCGGGTAGATTGGAACACCCATGAGTGATACCGTCTCTCTTCGCGGCGCGGCCACGCGTCAGCTCGCCGATGTCCTGCTCGCACTTGCAGGCGCGGTGCAGCGGATGCGTACCCTCCTCGCGGGGGACATCGGCATCACCTCCGCCGTCGCCGGACTGGAGCGGTTGCTCGAGACGGCGCTGGTGGGGCGGGACCGCCTGACGATCGAAGTCGGCACGGTGCAGTTGCTGGTGGACGGGATGGAGACCAACCCCGACTTCGAGCCGCTCCGCGACCTGGCGCTGCAACTGCGCGACGCCGGCGTGGGCGCGATCGATTTCCTCCCCGGCGTCACTGCCGCCGAACTGGCGCCGGCGCTGAGCGCGCTGGCGGGGTCGGGTCGCGGAGTGTGGCCCATCAGCCCTCACCTTATCCTGCGGCCGCTCCTGCTCCGCCCTTCCTCGGGCTTGGACCCCTGGCTCACGCTGGAGCGGCTGGTGCTGGATGACGACGGCCGGGAGGTCGCAGAGCGCGATGCGCGGGAGCTGGC
>JBDTTN010000291.1:0-4304 GCA_039930625.1 Gemmatimonadota bacterium
TGATCCGGAGCACTTCGACATCCAGGAGTATCTGGTGGCGGCCGAAGGGTTGCTCGGTCAGCTGGGACCACCCGCTTCGGCAAGGATAGAATAGTCGAGGACGCCAATTCTCCACCACGAATGGCCGGAGTGTGGTGAGTTGCAGTGTGAGTTTCTCACGATATGGGGCCCCGAAGGGCCCCTGAACCACGACGCCGATGCCCAGAACAGCGCATAGGTTCAACAACTTGTAGCATCCAGGTACCTTCTCGTACGGCTTTGCAAGCAGGGGGTCATGGGTTCGATTCCCATCCGCTCCACTTGGAGTGTGGCCGGTTGACCTACGGCCGCTTCGCGGCCTCGGTCGCCTTCGGCTCGGTCCCGGTCCGCTCCATCGTCATAGAGTGCCGGCTCGCTTCCACGCAAATTCGGTTGAGCTGCGGCTGCTGCGCAGCCTCGCTCCGCTCGCCCGCCTGCGGCTGGCGCCGGCCCGTTGGGCCGGACGCGTCGATCCCGGTCCGCTCCATTCGATAAGCGAAAGCCCCGCCGTCCGTTAGGACGCGCGAGGCTTTTGTGTTGCAGGCCAGGGCAGGTGAACTGTCCCACGAATTGTACGATTGGCGGGCTGGTCTCACACGGGTGGCGTGAGACTGCCCCATCGCTGGCTTGCCGTCTAGGGCAGGCCTCGGCGCCCTGGTGGGTGCCGATCCGGCCGGTAGAATCGCCCAAGCCTAACACTCCCCGGCCTCAGAAATGGATGCCCAGGTCCCCTCGGCGAGCGCCGGCCTCATGACGAATCCTGAAGCGATAGTCCGGTCAGTCCCATCCCCATTTCGATACAGCACTCCGCCCGAGCCGCGCGACCTCACTATCGTCAGCGCGCGGTTGCGCTCTCCTGTCCTGATCTTCGAATTCATGAGGTGAGCCTTCTGGCGTTGTCGCAACGCCCCAAGGCGTCACATGTGCATCATGCCCTCATGCATCACCATCATATGCTGCATGCGAGCGATATGCGCCTGCATCCGGGTTGTGAGCGTCGGCCCGCTGAGCCCGGGCATGTCGGCCAGATCCCCCCTGACGGAGTCTCCCAGCGCTGTCCAGGCCGCGTTCGGCTGCATGTTCCTGCCCCGCATGTCCGCACCCATCGCGTCCAGCATGCTGGTGGCGAGGCGCTGGTGGGCCGGCATCATGGTGACCATCTGGGTTGGCTGCATGGACCCGATAGAGTCCAGATGCACCCGCATCTGGGGGATCATCTGCATTCCCGGCATGCCGGGCATTCCCGCCTGCATGTCACCCATACCGCGGGCGCTGTCAGCTGTCGCTGTCTGGGCGGACTCGGGCCTCTTGCCACACGCCGCGAGAGTGACCACGGCTGCCGCCACTACTGCCTGAATCGTGCGCATACTTCGTCTCTCCGTTTCAGTGTGAGGTCGTCTCTCCGCCATTGGCCCCGCGGACGATCAGCCGCAGCAGCAGCCACTCCCTGGGCCGGCGCCGGCCTTGCCTGCGGCCCTGGGTGTGCCACCGGTCAGGGGTTCATACCCGGAGTCTCGAACCGCCTGGGCGATCGCCTCGGGGCTGGTCCGGGTGGCGTCGTAGCTGATCGTGGCCGAGCCCACTGCCACCACCTCGGCGTGTGCGCCTGGAACGGCGTCGAGCGCGTTGCGCACGGTGCCCACGCAGCCGCCGCAGCTCATGCCGGAAATGGCCATCGTGATCGTCTGCATTGCAACCTCTTTCGTGCGTCGAGTCGAAATCCGCCGGTCCCGCGAGCGTGGTACCTCATGGCTGGCCCTAACGGTCGTTGTGCCGCGCACGCTGCAGGAGGCGGCCCCCGTCACTCGCGGCGCGTCTCGCCAAGCGTAGTGCACTGGACCGGTTCCGCGTATCGCTCAGAGGAATGAGGGGGTACCCACCGCTCCCGGGAGTCAGATCTTCGCCCGCCGAAGCGACACCGCGTTCAGCGCCACGATGATCGAGGACGCGGACATCAGCAGCGCGGAGACTTCGGGACGCAATGACCAGCCGAACGGCCGGTAGAAGATTGCGGCGGCCACCGGAATCGCCAGCAGGTTGTAGATGCTCGCCCACGCGAGGTTTTGCTTCATCTTGCGCACGGTCGCCTTGCTCAGGCGGACGGCCTTGGCAATGTCGAGCGGGTCCGACCGCATCAGCACCACCTGCGCCGCCTGGATGGCGACGTCGGTCCCGGCTCCGATGGCGATGCCGATGTCGGCCTGCGCCAGTGCGGGCGCGTCGTTCACGCCATCGCCCACCATCGCGGTGAACCTGCCCTCCGCCTGCATCCGCTTCACGTAGTCCGCCTTCTGCTCCGGGCGGACCTCCGCGTACACCTCGTCGATGCCGACCTCCGCGGCCACCTGCTCGGCGGTGGCCTTGAGGTCGCCGCTCAGCAGCACCGGTTTGATGCCCATCCCCTTCAACTCCGCAATCGCCTGACGTGAGGAGGGCCGGATCGCATCGGTAATGCCCACGACGCCGAGCGCCTTGCCGCCGGCCGAGATGAAGACCAGGGATCGACCGGTCTTCGCGAGCCGGTCCGCACCTGCCTGGAGCGGAGTCAGGTCCACGCCGCCTTCGGTCGACAGCGCCGCATTGCCCACGAGTACCGGCTGGCCGCCGACCGTCCCGCGCATTCCCTTGCCGGGCACATTCGTGACCTGGTCGCCAGTCCCTGCTGGGGAGAGGCTCCGACCGGCGGCGGCCGCGACGATGGCTAGTGAGAGCGGATGGGAGGAATGCTTTGAGAGCGCGGCTGCCATCCGCAGGACATCTTCTTCGGTTGCGGCCGCAGCCGTGATGATATCGGTCACCCCCGGCTTCCCTTCCGTCAGCGTGCCGGTCTTGTCGAGGATCACCGTCTGCATCCGGCTGACACCCTCCAGCGTGGCGGCATCCTTGATCAGGATGTTGTGCTTCGCGCCAAGCCCGGTGGCGACCGCGACGGCGGTGGGAGTCGCAAGCCCGAGCGCGTCGGGGCAGGCGATCACAACCGCGGAAATGGCGAAGGTGAGTGCAGTGACGAACGGCACTGCGGCGAACACCGTCCACCCGATGAAGGTCAGTACTCCGGCGCCAACCGCGACGACGACGAGGACTGCCGCTGCCTTGTCGGCAAGGCGCTGGCCGGGTGCCTTGGAGTTCTGGGCCGTGGCGACCAGCGCCGCGATCTGGGCCAGCACCGTGTCGGCGCCGACCTTGGTGGCCCGCATGGTGACCGCGCCGCTGACATTGATCGCGCCACCGACCAGGGCATCGCCCGCTTTCTTCCTGACCGGCCTGCTCTCCCCAGTGACGAGGGCTTCATCGACGTCCGTCTCTCCCTCCTCCAGCGCGCCATCTACCGGGATCTTGTCTCCAGGCCGGAGCCGAAGCTGATCGCCGACGATCACCTCGCTGGTCGGCACGGTGACTTCCCCGCCACTCCGAACCACCCGCGCGGTGGGCGGCACCAGATCGAAGAGCGCGCGCAGGGCATCCGAGGTGCCTCGGCGGGACTTCATCTCCATCCAGTGGCCGAAGAGCACGAAGGTGACCAGCATCGCGGCCGCTTCGTAGAAGGCGACCGGCTCGCCCACCACCGTCAGATACACACTCGCGAGGTAGGCGGCCAGCACGCCCGTGGCGATCAGCACCGACATGTCCAGCTTGCGGGCGCGGAGCGCGTGGAAACTGCCGGCAATGAAGATCCAGCCGCACCACCACACGACGGGCGTCGAGAGCAGCAGTCCGAGCCAGCTCGCCAGCGGCGGATGGACCAGCATGGGGAGGCCGGGCACATGGCCCGCGATTACCGCGACCGGGATGGTGAACGCCAATGCGACCCAGAACCGGCGGCGCATGTCGGCTTCCATCTGCGCGGCCATCGCCGGATCCGCCATGGCGGAGGCGTGGTCGTGGTGGGCACTGGCGGAGTGTGCTGGCGCCGCGGCCGCAGTGGCGTGGGCGCCGTGCCCGGTAGTCGGTGGAGGGCTGGCCGCAGGGCCGGATGCCGGTACGGCGCGCCCCGCCATGGTGTGGTCGTGATCGTGGTGGTCGTGCTGCGGCATGAGTTCCTCCGGGGGAGGCCGACGAGGGTAGAACGGGGCGAATTCTAACCCACGGTCAGGCATCTCCGGACGAAGCTCAAGGAACCGTAATCTGGCCGGCAGCAATCGCGGTGCGACTGGCTCCCGCTCTCTCACTCGTGGGGACTAGTCAGCAGGTCCACACTAAGGTGGATAGTAAAGCGCCGCGCACTCCTCCCTAGTTCATGCTGCGGCCGCAGTCTCAAGAAACTCTAATCCCGCCCCCAGAGACAA
>JBDTTN010000292.1:0-4300 GCA_039930625.1 Gemmatimonadota bacterium
CGCGTGGCTGGGTCGACCGCCCGTCGCAGAGCATCCTCTCGTTGTACAGCGTGATTTACGGGACGACGGCATCGTCATTCCGGCAGGGCGGCGACAGCGTCCTCTCCGTGAAGTCTGATTCGATCGCCCGCGCGGTGGAGGCGAACCTCAAGTAGCCGGGGCGACTTGCCCACGCGAAGTCGCGGGGCGGGCCCCCTGGGGCGTGTCGTTCATCGCGGCACGGCAGGATCGTTCTGCCCGGACAGTCTCCGGAGCGCCGCCTTCGCTTCGTCGACCAGGTGCTGGTGGGCCGGGACGGGCATGTCGTATCGCCGCAGGAACTGCTCGTAGTGCTCGCGGGCCGGGTCGTCCCGACCCTGGGCCTCCTCGATTTGCGCCAGATCGTAGTATGCCAGAGGGGCGAACAACTGGGAGACCAGATGAGCCCCCCAAAAATCCAGCATATCCGATTCGTGCCAGGTCAACAGCCGGACGGCTCGGCTGGTGTCGCCGAGCTGGAGCAGCCACTCTGAAGCCGCCAGGTGGTCAATGGATCTGGCGTACGGGTCGTGCGGGGCGAGCAATCCTCCTTCATAAGCCGCCAGGTCCATGTCCGCCAGCGAGTCGGCGGCGGCACGCTTCTTCCCCTGCAGGTCCAGCTCGAACGCGGCCAGCGAGCGCTTCAGGAAGCCCGCACCCTCGGCCCCGCTCTGCTGAACGGACACGCGTGCCGTCGCGAGTCCGCGCTGATCCCGCCGAAGCACCGCGAGCATTCCATCCGCCCAGGCCAAGCTCGCCCGTCCGTCCCGGAGGGAGACGGTGTCCTCGGCCGGCAGTCGGGCAAGGTACTGGACCGCCGCATCGCGCCGTGCGTCGACCCGCGCAGTGTCTAGCCCACCGAGCCAGGCACCCACCACGACGAGACGATAGATGTCAACGCCCGAGGCTGCATCGCGGCTGGCAGCAGCGTATCGGTCCAGTGCGACCAGCGCCGAGTCCCAGGCGCCGCGTGCCACCCACGCATTCGCGGAGCCCCGCCATGCTCGCCCGAGAGATGTGCCCTTCGGGACAAGGCGCATCCAGCGCTGATTGAACTCTATTTGCGCGGCAGGGAATCCCACTGAGAGGAGAAATCCCGGGGGGGAACCCCACTTCGCGCCAACGATCGCGCGGGCCAGACTGTCCAGCAGCGGCAGGGAGAGCTGCCCACTGGCCGACTGCAATATTCGGTCGAACATGCTGACATCGAAACCCAAACGCTTGGATGGCGCATCGTAATCCCCGAGGGCCACCCGCGCCCGCAGCGCTCGGCCGCTCTGGGCGGAATCGTACCCCATGCTCGCATAGAAGAGATGCTGCCACATGGGCACCAAGCGCGGATTCAGGTCCACCGCCGCCTGCAGTGCTGCCCGGGCCTCGGCGTTAGTGTGCCCGATCAGTGGGCCGCCATGGAACAGGTGGTCGGCATAGTGGAACCAGACGGTCCAGTCGTCGGGGAACCTTTCCGCCACGGCCCGGAATCGGGCAAGGTGGGCCGAGTAGTTCTCGGTTCCCGCGGTCTTCTCGGCCTCGATCAACCGCCGGTCCCGCTCCCCGAAGGAGGAGAGGTGGGCTTCATAGCCCCGTGCCTGGGCGGTATCCGGATCCGTCTCGTTGAACCACGACAGCGTCTCAGTGAATCCCCATTTCGCGTACCAAAACGTCGAGTCGGCCTTGATGGCGGTCCGGTAGGCGTCCGCGGCTTCGGACCAGCGTCCGGCGACGCTCAGCCTCTCGCCGTCAAGGAAGGCGCGCAGGGCAGGGATCGAATGCGTGGTGATGTCGAGAATGCTCGGAGAGGGCGGCGTGCCGGAGCGCCAGATCTGATGCAGGATCGCCCAGGTGGTCGAGTCGGACAGCGCGGTCAGGCTGTCTGCCGGGGCACGCACCACGATCACCGGGCCCATCGGGGCGTGGGTATCGGAGCGGTAGATCCCGAGGTCCAATCGCACACCAGCGCCGTCACGCACCAGACTGCCCTGGACGAAGCTGCCCGCTCCGAACTTCCGGCCAAGTGCCGCGGCCTGGTCGAGCGAATAGGGCATGGTTTGGGTTGCCACCTGGAGTACCCTGAACCGATCGACGGTGCTCAGCCCGCCCACCTGGTCAAGGGTGGCGCTGACCAGCTGCATCAGATCCTTGCCGAGCAGCGTCAGCGCGCTGTCGGGGCTGCTTGGCACAAAGGGGAGCACGGCGATGAGGGAGGCGGCGTGCTCGACTGACGCTCGGTGCGAGCGGACCAGGGCAAACACACCGACAGCGAGCGTGAGGACGATCGCGGCGGTCATGGCCCACCGGCGCCCCCGTCCCTCAAGCCACGTCCGCGTGGAACCGGAGCGGGCGCTCGCCGGCATCGGGGCAGTAAGGGCCTCTTCGAAACGCTGTGCCGACGTGAAGCGGTCGGCGGGCACTTTTGCCAGCGCCTTGGTGATCGCCGCTTCCACCGACGCGGATACCGTGGTCCGTACGGTGCGCAGGGAGGGAATCGGATCGATGGCGTGCCGCGCCCGGATGGCCTGCGCTGTCGGCCCGGTGAACGGCGGCGCGCCGGCCAGCATTTCGTACAGCAGGCAGCCCAGTGCGTAGATGTCGCTCCGAGCATCAACATCACTCTGGCCCGCAGCCTGCTCTGGGCTCATGTAGTGCGGTGTTCCCAGGGCCAGCCCTGTCTCCGTCAGCTTCTCGCCGCCGACCGCGCCAACCGTCCGAGCGATCCCGAAGTCGGCCACCCAGGCATAGCCGTCCTGCAGCAGGATGTTTTCGGGCTTGAGATCCCGGTGTACAAACCCCTGGCTATGGGCGTGGTCGAGGGCTTCGGCGATTTCCTGGAAGAGCCGAAGCGCCTCCTCGATCGGCAGCTGGGTCTCACGGGTCAGCCGGTCGCGAAGGGACTCCCCCTCGACGTACGGCATAGTGTACCAGCACAGGCCGGCGGCCGGGGCCTCGCCGGAATCGAGCACCGGGAGAATGTGGGGGTGATGGAGCTGGCCGGTTATGCGGATTTCGCGGGCGAAGCGCTCGGCGCCAAGAATGGCGGTCAGTTCCGGCCGGAGGACCTTGAGCGCCACGTCCCGATCAGTCGCTAGGTCGTGGGCGAGATACACCGTGGCCATGCCGCCATGGCCGAGTTCACGCTCGATGCGGTAGCGGTCGGCGAGGGCAGTCGAGAGACGGTCGGGAATGGTGCTCACTGGACAGAAGATGCAGACCCTAGCCGGTTTTGGCGAGGCACACAGGGAACAAGGGCCCTAGGCAACAAAGCTGCCCAACCGCCGTGTCGCCTGACAGGCCCGCTTCAATCCGTGAAGTTGATGATCGTCATCCGACCCACCCGACGAGCAGTGCCGCCAGTGCCGTTAGCCTCGATATGGTAGAAGTACACCCCGCTGGCGACGACCTGGTTGTTTCGGTTGCGGACGTTCCAGCTCTGGTCCCCGCCGTTCGTCGTGCTGTTGTGCTCCAGCACCTGCACCAGCACGCCGCTGGAGGAGTAGATGCGGATAATGGCGCGCTGCGGCAGGTTCACGAACTTGATGACCTTGTTCTCTGTAGTCTGTTGGAATTCATTGGTCACGTAGTACGGATCCGGCACCGTATGCACCGACTTGAGCTCCACGGCGGTCGCGTTCCGGACGACGTTGCTCACGTCGAACGCGACCTGCACCTTCGCGCCGACCGCAGTGAACGGCCGGAGCGCCTGGAAGTACGAGTACGGCAACCCGGTGGGTCCGCCGCCGGGACCAGATCCGCCCGTGATCATGCCGGAATAGGTCCGCAGTGTCCACACTGTGCCCGCCGGCGGCACCGTGCCGCCGGTTAGCTCGAACATGCTCAAGGTACCGGCGACGTAGAGGGCGAATCCGCCGCCCGCCGCCGGTGCTGCAGCCGCCGAGTTGGCCCTGGTATCCTTGAAGAACGCGATCGGGCCGGGGATGACTTCCGTATCCGGGGTGAACGGCTGTCCCAATGCGTATGGTGTTGCGCCGGTGACCGCGCACGGGAAGCCGTCGCCGTTCGCGACCTGCGGGCTGGCATGCATTGACCGAAATGGCTCGAAGCACGGCAGGTCCGTTGCCGTCAGGACGCCCGGTCTACCGTCCGCCGAGGTGCTGGCGAAGTTGGTCGCCGCCGGGTTGATGACACCCCAGTTGGCGCCCAGCGGCCGCACTCCGACCACTGCTCCTGACCCATTGCGGATGAACGCGTCGTCGATCGGCACGTTGTGGGTGATGTCGATCACCGAGTCGATCAGGCCTGCGGCACCCCAGTACAGGTTCATGTC
>JBDTTN010000293.1:0-4293 GCA_039930625.1 Gemmatimonadota bacterium
GCGTATTGGGCAGCACCTGCGGCGGCCCGAGGGTCTCGTCCACGAAGCGGGTCAGCATCTCGCGCAGGTGCAGGGTGGTGTTCCCGCCGAAGATGCCGTGATTCCGGTTCGGATACGCCATGAAGTCGTAGGACTTGTCGGCCTTCACCAGCGCGTTCTGCAGCGACTCGGTGTTCTGGTAGTGCACGTTGTCGTCGCCGGTCCCATGCACCAGCAGCAATCGTCCGCGCATCTGGTCGACGTAGGTGAGCGGCGAGCCCTTGTCGTAGCCGTCCTTGTTGTCCTGCGGCAGGCCGTTGTAGCGCTCGGTGTAGATGTTGTCGTAGAACTTCCAGTGGGTGACCGGCGCGACCGCGATCGCCATGCGGTAGACGTCGGGCGCCTGGAAGAGTCCGTTGAGGCTCATGAAGCCGCCGTAGCTCCAGCCGAAGACGCCGATGCGGGTGGAATCGACGTAGTTCCACCGGCCCATGGTGCGGGCGGCGTTGGCCTGGTCCAGGGTCTCGATCACGCCGAGCTGTCGATAGACGATCTTGCGCCAGGCACGGCCGCGCATGCCGGTGCCGCGGTTGTCGATGCTCGCGACGAGATAGCCCTTCTGGGTCAGCAGCAGATTCCACAGGTACCCGGAGCCCTGCCAGTTGTCGAGCACCGTCTGCGATCCGGGCCCGCCGTAGTTGGTGAAGAAGAGCGGATATTTGCGCGAGGGGTTGAAGTCGGCGGGCTTCATGATCCAGCCGTTCAGCTTTATACCGCCCCCGATATCCACGGCGAAGAACTCCACCGGCCCCTTCCTGAGCCCGGCGACACGCGCCTTGAGCTGGCTGTTCGCCACCAGAGTCCGGGCCACCGAATGGTCCGGCAGCCGCACCAGATCGGTGATTGACGGCTCCCCGAAGCTGGAGAATGTGTGGATGGCCACCCGGGCATCGGGTGCCACATTGTAGCCGTGCGTCCCCGGCTGGTCCGCCGGCGTCACCCGCTCGGCCGCTCCGGTGCCGTCGAGCCTGGCACGGAAGAGGTAGCGCTGCGCCGCATTGTCAGGCGATGCGACGTAGTAGAGCCAGCCGCCCGCCTCGTCCACCGCTGCGACCCCTGCGATGTCCAAAGGTCCGCGGGTGAGCAACTGCAGTGACGCGCCGTCACGGGAGACCCGGTAGACGTGGCGCCAGCCATCCCGCTCGCTCTCCCAGAGGAAGCTCCTGCCATGATCCAGCCATGGGGTCTCGTCCACCACGTCGACCCAGGCGCTGTCCTGCTCCACCAGCACCGGGCGCACCGCACCGGTCCTCCGCTCACCCAGGTAGACGGTGTTGGTGTTCTGCAGTCGGTTGAGGTGCTGGATGATCACCTCATCGCTCGATGCCGCCCATTCCATCCGCGCGAGGTAGTTGTTGCGGGGATCGCCGGGAATATTGAACCAGGTGACCAGGCCGCCGATCGCGGGGACCACGCCGACCCGCGCGGCGGAGTTGGCTTCGCCGGCCTTGGGGTACTGGATCGGATTGACCTGCGGGTAGAGCGAGTCGGTATCGTTGAGCAGGAGGAAATCCCGCACCTGGTCGGCGTTGAGCTGCCAGAAGGCGATGGTCCTGCCGTCGGGGCTCCAGCGCCAGCCGTCTCGATCGTCCAGCTCCTCTTCATAGACCCAGTCGAAGGTGCCGTTGATGACGGTGCGGGTGCCGTCCCGGGTGAGCTGGGTGACGCGACCGGTCGCCATGTCCTCGACGTACAGGTTGTGCTCGCGCACGTAGCCAACCCGCCGCCCGTCGGGGGAGAACTTGGCGAACATCAGGGTCGAGGGCTTGGCGCGCGGCCCGCCCAGCTTCTTGAGCCTCCAGGTCCGGAGGTCGAGCGCCCAGTAGTCGCCCCGGGTGTTCTGCCGCCAGACCGGCTTCGAGTTGGTGAAGATGAGCAGCTGCCGCTCGTCGTCCGACCAGCGATAGTCCTCCACCGTCAGCGGCAGCGTGTCCCGCACGGGAATCATCCGCGAGGCCGAGACAAGCACCGTCCGGGCGCCTGACTGGCTGTCGTAGCGGACCAGGTCCTGGCTCCCCTTCCGGGTTTCCGAGGGTTCCAGAGTAGTGTAAGCGGCGCCCTTCGCGAGCCACCGCGCCGGACCGAAGGACTGGGGCCGGAACTCGGCGGAACCGTATATGCGGGCGACCGAGAGGAGCGAGGAGTCGGGGACCTGGGCCGCGACGCTCCGTGACGCGAGCAGCGCAACGGTCGTCAGCAGCAGCACGGTGGAGCGAGGCACGGCGGGAGAGCTCCGGGTTCGGGACGCGGTAATGACGGATGCGCGGGCGATTCGTTTCGGGGTCAGCTCAGGGCCTTCTTCAGGAACTCGCCGGTGAAGCTTCGGGAAACGTCGGCAACCTGTTCGGGGGTCCCCGCGGCGACAATTTGTCCGCCCTTTTCGCCCCCCTCGGGTCCGAGATCGATGACCCAGTCAGCGGTCTTGATGACGTCGAGGTTGTGCTCGATGACGAGCACGCTGTTGCCCTTGTCGACCAGGCGGTGGAGCACCTCGAGCAGCAGCCGCACGTCCTCGAAGTGCAGTCCGGTCGTGGGTTCGTCCAGGATATACAGGGTGCGGCCGGTGTCCCGTTTGGCCAGCTCGGTCGCCAACTTGACCCGCTGGGCTTCGCCGCCGGAGAGGGTGGTCGCGGCCTGGCCCAGATGGATATACCCCAGACCCACATCATTGAGCAGTTCCAGCTTCTCCGCAATCCGCCGCTGGGCCTCGAAGAACTCGAGTCCATCCGCCACGGTCAGGTCCAGCACATCGGCGATGCTCCGGCCCTTGTAGCGGACCTCGAGGGTCTCGCGGTTGTAGCGCCGCCCCTTGCAGACCTCGCAGGGCACGTACACGTCGGGCAGGAAGTGCATCTCGATCTTCACCAGCCCATCGCCCTCGCACGCCTCGCAGCGGCCGCCCTTCACATTGAAGGAGAACCGCCCCGGACCGTAGCCGCGGATCTTGGCCTCGGGGAGCTGGGTGAACAGCTCGCGCATCGGGGTGAAGAGCCCGGTGTAGGTCGCCGGGTTGCTGCGCGGCGTCCTTCCGATGGGACTCTGGTCGATATCGATCACCTTGTCGATCAGCTCCAGCCCCTCGAGCGAGCGGTGCTGTCCCGGCACCACCTTCGCGCGATAGAAATGCCGCGCCAGCGACTGGTACAGAATGTCGGTCACCAGCGTTGACTTGCCTGAACCCGAAACCCCGGTCACGGCGACGAACAGCCCGAGCGGCACGTCGACGGTGAGATCCTTGAGATTGTTCGCCTTGGCACCGGTGATTCTCAGCCGCTTGCCTGGCAGCACCGGCCGGCGGAAGAGCGGAACCGGAATCCGGAGTTCATTCCGCAGGTACCGCGCGGTGAGCGAGGTCTTGTGGCTCAGGATCTCGGCCACGGTCCCTTCGGCCACCACCTCGCCACCGAACCGGCCGGCTCGGGGCCCGAGATCCAGCACGTGATCCGCGGCCCGAATCGTCTCCTCGTCGTGTTCGACGACGAGCACGGTGTTGCCAAGGTCGCGCAGATCACGGAGCGTGGCGAGCAGCCGTTCGTTGTCGCGCTGATGCAGTCCGATGCTCGGCTCGTCCAGCACATAGAGCACCCCGGTCAGGCGGGAGCCGATCTGGGTGGCGAGCCGGATGCGCTGCGCCTCGCCGCCGGAAAGCGTCCCGGCAGAGCGACCGAGGGTCAGGTAGTCGAGACCGACATCGCGGAGAAAGCGGAGCCGATCCGCCACCTCCTTGAGTATCGGGCCCGCGATCTCGGGATCGAGTCCCTTGCCACCGGGCTCACGCCTGACCGGCAGGGTCTCGAAGAAATCGTAGGCGCGGGAGACCGCGAGATCGACAACGTCGCCGATCCCCTTCCCTCCCACCGTCACCGCGAGCGATTCCGGCTTGAGCCGCTTGCCGCCACAGGCTCGGCACGGCTCTTCCACCATGTACTGCTCCAGACCCACTCGCACCGCATCGCTGCTGCTCTCGCGGTAGCGGCGAGCGACGTTGGCGACGATCCCTTCCCAGTCGCTCTCGTAATCGTCGCGGTGACGGCCCCCCTCGAGCTGGAACTTCAGCTTCTTGCCGGGGGCGCCCTGGATCAGCGCCTGTTTCGCGGCCGCGCTGTGCTCCCGCCAGGGAGCGTTGAGATCGAACTTGAATGCCTTGGCGAGCGTGGGCAGCACCACCTTCCGCAGGTAGCCGGTCGGCTCACCCCACGGCAGCACCACGCCCTCGAGAATCGAGATGCTGGGATCGCCGAGTATCAGCTCGGC
>JBDTTN010000294.1:0-4282 GCA_039930625.1 Gemmatimonadota bacterium
CTCAATCCACCATTGCCTCGGCGGAGGCCGGTTTCCGCAAGGCGAACTCCGATCTTGAGCGGGTCCGCGGACTGGCCCAGCGGCAGATCGTCCCGGCCCAGCAGCTGGACGCGGCCCAGGCGGCCTACGATGCCGCCCGCGCGAACCTCGAGGCGGCGCGAGGCCAGGCGAACGCAGCCGACGAGCAGGCGCTGGCCTGGGCCTCGGGCGTTGGCGCGGCGGAGGGCCGGGTCGCGGGGGCCCGCGCGGCGGTCGAGACCGCCCGGCTCCAGCTGAGCTATACCGTCCTGCTGGCGCCGGTCGACGGGGTGATCGGCCGGCGCAGTGTCGAGGTGGGTGGCCTGGTGCAGGTGGGGCAGACGCTGATGTCGGTGATTCCCAGCGAGGGCGTCTGGGTCACCGCCAATCTCAAGGAGACCGAGCTGGCCGAGGTCAAGGTCGGCGATCCCGTCAGCTTCACGGTGGACGCTTACGGCGGGCGCAACTTCAGCGGCCGGGTGGAGAGTCTGAGCCCCGCCACCGGCGCCCGCTTCGCGCTGCTGCCGCCGGACAACGCCTCCGGCAACTTCACCAAGGTGGTGCAGCGGGTGCCGGTGCGGATCGCGGTCGATAGCGGGGCCGACGCCGCCAACCGGCTCCTTCCCGGCATGTCGGTGATCGCCACGGTCACGAAGCAGTAAGCCATGGCCACGCTCGCCCTGCCGGTCCGCCAGGCGCGCCTGACGCGCGAGGAGGTGTACCGGCACCGTTACCTGATCGCCTTTGCGGTGGTGTCCGCGAGCGTCCTCGAGCTCGTGGACACGAGCATCGTCAACGTCGCCATCCCGCACATGATGGGTAACCTCGGCGCCACCCTGGAGGAGATCGCCTGGGTGAGCACCGGGTATATCGTCGCGAACGTCATCATTCTCCCGCTCACCAGCTGGCTCTCGGACCGGTTCGGGCGGCGGAACTACTACACCGGCTCCATCATCCTCTTCACCGTCGCCTCATTCCTGGCGGGCAACGCGCATACGCTGGTCGAGCTGGTGGGTGCCCGGGTGATTCAGGGCATCGGCGGCGGGGCGCTCATCTCCACCGCGCAGGCGATCCTCTTCGACGTCTTCCCGCTGCAGGAGCGCGGCAAGGCGATGGCGATCTTCGGCATGGGTGTCATGGTCGGCCCGACGCTGGGCCCGACGCTGGGAGGCTGGATCACCGACAACTACTCCTGGCCCTGGATCTTCTACATCAACATCCCCCTCGGCATCGCCGCGGCGATGCTGACCTGGCGCTACGTCCCCGAGCCCGAGCACGCCAACGAACGCTCGGATTACGTGGACTGGCTCGGACTGGTGCTGCTCATCGCGGGAATCGGGGCGCTGCAGATCATGCTCGAACGGGGCGAATCCAAGGGCTGGTTCGATGCGACCGAGATCCGGACCGAGGCGCTGATCGCCGCCTGCGCGCTGGTGGGCTTCGTGTGGCATGAACTGACGGTCGAGCACCCGGTCGTGGATCTCCGCATCCTCGGCAACCGGCAGCTCTCGGCCGGGGTGGTCTTCGGTCTCATCCTCGGCTTCGCGCTCTATTCGAGCGTGTTCGCGCTGCCGGTCTTCCTGCAGTCGCATCTCGGCTACACCGCGTGGGACACCGGCAAGGTGATTCTTCCCGGTGCTCTGGCGAGCGCCGTAACGATGGCGGTGACCGGTCGCATTACCGGGAAGATGGACGCGCGGTACCTGATCATCATCGGTGTGGGGCTGTTTGCGTGGTCGATGTGGCTGCACTACCACTTCACCCTGGACATCGGCATGCGCGATACCGTCTTTCCGATGATCCTCCGTGGTACGGGGCTGGGGCTGATCTTTGTGCCGCTGACCCAGGTCGCGGTGGCGGACCTCCGTCCGCAACAGCTCGCGCAGGGCACCGGGCTCTTCAACCTGTCGCGGCAGCTGGGCGGGAGCTTCGGCATCGCGGTCACGGCAACGCTGCTCACCCGATTCACCGAGCAGAGCCGCGAGGCGCTCCGCACTCATCTGAACCCGGCTGAACCGGCGACGGCCGGATGGCTCTCCGCCGTAACCAGCCAGATGCTCAAGCTGGGCGGCACCCTGCAGGAGGCGCAGGCCCGCGCCTTCGAGCTCCTGAGCCTCAAGCTCTACCAGCAGGCGAGCGTGATCGCCTTTGAGAAGGTGTTCCTGATCATGGGTGCCACCTTCGTCTGCGCGCTGCCGCTGCTCTTCGTGTTCCGAACCGGCCGGACGCAGGGCGGCTCGGGCGCGGCGCACTAGTCCCCCTCCGGGATGGGTGGCCCCGCAGTAAATTGCGGCATGCCTGACTCTCTGCTCGCCCAGATCGACGCCGACGCCTCGCATGAGGCCGGCGCCCTCTTCCTCGACCTTGTCGCCCGCTACCTAGCCAGCACGGCCCGCGGCGAGGGGCCGGTTTCCACCTCCCGCTCCGCGGCCGAGCTGTATGCCCGGTTCGATGAGCCGCTGCCGCACGCGGGTCGCCCTCTGGCAGAGGTGGTCGAGCGGCTGGAGCGGGAGGTCGTCAGCGATGCGACCCGCCTCACCCACCCCATGTATCTCGGTCACCAGGTCTCCGCTCCGCTGCCTGCCGCGATCTGGTGTGAGGCGCTGATCAGCGCTCTAAACAATTCGACCGCCGTCCGCGAGATGTCACCGTCGGTCAACGCCATCGAGCACCGGCTGGTGCACTGGTTCGGCGAAATGGCGGGCTACGGCGACGATTGCGGCGGCACCCTTACCTCGGGGGGGACCGAGGCCACCTTCACGGCGCTCCTCGCCGCGCGCGCGGCGGCGCTGCCCGATGCGTGGGAGCAGGGCGTCGGCGCGAATCCGCCGGTCGTGGTCTACGGCGAGCAGGCGCACTACGCGGTCACGCGGGCGATAGCGGAACTCGGCATCGGGCTGCGGTCCGGGATCGCCGTCCCAACGCGCAACTACTGCATGGACACCACGGCGCTGGTCGAGGTGCTGGATCGGCTGCACCGTGAGGGGCGGCCGGTGATGGCCGTGGTCGCCACGGCGGGCTCGACGCCAGTGGGCGCCTTCGACGACCTGGAGACGATCGGTAGGCTGTGTGAGGCGCGCAACCTGTGGCTGCACGTGGACGGCGCGCACGGCGCGTCCGCGCTGCTCTCCGCGCGCCACCGGCATCGTCTCGCCGGACTGCACTATGCCCGCTCCATCGCCTGGGACCCGCACAAGGCGATGCTGCTGCCGCTCTCCGCCGGCATGGTACTGGTGAAACATGAGCGGGAGCTCGACCAGGCTTTCGCACAGCGCGCCCCCTATCTCTTCCACGGCCAGGGCACGGAGCGGGTCTGGGACCAGGGTGTCCGTAGCTTTCAATGTTCCCGGCGCGCCGATGCCCTCAAGCTCTGGGTCGCCCTGCAGCGCCATGGAGCGGACGGCATCGGCCTGCTGTACGACCGTCTCTGCGACGTGGCGATGTTGCTGCATGAGGCCGTCCGGGCACACCCGGCCTTTGAGTCGGTCCACCAGCCCGAGTGCAACATCCTCTGCTTCCGCTATGTGGGCGACGGGGCGGTCACCGGTGCGGCACTCGATCAGCTCAACTTCGACCTGCGGCAGCGGTATAACCGCTCGGGCCGCGGCTGGATCACCACAACCATCCTCGACGGCCGCCGCATGCTTCGGGTGACGGTGATGAATCCGCGCACCGGACCGTCGCATGCCGCGGCGCTGCTGGACGGGTTGGTGGCCGAGGCTCGGAGCCTGTAGCTTCTCCGCCGTGACCTTTCAGCGAAAGCTTCTCCTCGGCGTCTCCCTCATGGTGCTCCCCGCGCTGCTCATCGGCGCGGAGGCGATCCGCAGCAACGCCCTCGAGCAGCGCGCCCTCGAGACCCTCGGCGATCGGCTGGGCCGCAATCGGACCTATGCGGAGCTGGAGACCGCGATGTTCGACCAGAGCGAGGTCATCTGGCGCTACCTGAGCGGGCTCGACTCCGGAGCCCGCGGGGAGTTCGGCCTCGCAGGGGAAGTGGTGGACTACCGTTTCGGTCAGTGGAAGTCCGAACTGAGTCCCGACGATGCACCGCTCGCGGATGCGATCGAGAATATCCAGCGACAGTTCGTTGCCGTCGGCGATTCGGTCTTCCGGCTGGTGGACCAGGGCCAGCGGGAGCGCGCCTATGAGATCGCGCGCGCCGAGCTCAAGACCAACCTCCAGCCCGCCCTCACTACCCTCAACCGGCAGATCTACCGCCGCACCCGCGAGAGCAGCGTGCAGGGGGCGTTTGCGCGGGTGGAAG
>JBDTTN010000295.1:0-4268 GCA_039930625.1 Gemmatimonadota bacterium
GGCACCGAGTCCCGGATGTCGACGTTGACCTTGCCCTTGAATGGCTCGCTCACTGTTCCTCCATCTGGTCGCCGTGGCGCATTCGTTGAGTACTCGGGCCAAGACCCGGGTGGCTGACCCACGATTTCATGGTGATTCAGCGAAGCCCGACGACGGCCGTCTGCACCTCATCCCCCGAGGGCGAGATCCTCGGCGCGCCCGGCATCGGTGGGCTACCAGCGGGCGGACCGAGGCCTCCGACCGAGGGTTCTCAAACGTGGGGCTCCGGCCCACTGAGCACTGGTGCTGTGTGGGCTACAGCCCGTTCTGCGCGGCGAGCCGGCCCGACGTCGCCGCCGCCTCCAACGCCGCGTGGTCCCGCACGTTCTGCTTGGCGCAGGCCCCGGCGAAGTCGGCGATGGCGTTGTCGAAGCGGTCGCTTGATCCCAGGTAGGCCGCGATGGCAACCCGATCGCCGGACCGGGCGTGGGCTCGGGCCAACGTCTGCCCGCAGATCTTCCCGTAGTAGCGCATGCCGTCGGGAACCATCTCCTCCACCACGACAGACCCCTTGCCGTCCCGAAGCTGACGCACATAGAAGTCGCGCTGGACCCCGTCGGGGCCCAGCTGTCGCTGCCAGCCCAGGAAGATGTCACTCGTGGCCTGCATCAGCTGCTGGCCGGTGACCACGCGCTCGCCCTGGTTCTTGAAGGCGCTTCTCTTGACGAACCCGGACAGGACCGAGTCCTGGGCCTCCTTGGCCTGCAGGAACAAGGGGTCGCCCCCGTCCAACCCCTCGAAGAGCAGGATCCAGGCGCGGGTGCCGACGCTGCCGACTCCGACGACCTTTCGCGCGAGCTGGACCAGCGTGAACTGCTCCAGGAGGTGCCGGCGGTCCCACTGCAGGGTGCTTCGGTATGACCTGAGCAGGTCCCCCAGACTGTCGTATACCAGCTTCGTCTCCTGTTCGCCGAAGAGCTCCTCGACCGGCACCAGGAGGGGCGGCTGGCTGTTGATGCGTGCGTGGCCGTTGACTGTCGTGGTGAGCTTGGCCAGCGCCTGCAGGCTGTCCCGACCTTGGGCCTTGTCCAGCGCCGCGCGGGCGCGTGACTTCCGTCTGGCGTCGAGCTGGTCCCCGATCTGGGACAGCAGCTCGTCCATGTCCATATGGGAGTACCAGACGGCCAAGTTCCCCTGGCCGGCGAACTCCGCCATCGCGGTGCGATACCCGGCAGCAGCGGCCAGCACGATCTTGCGGCGCTGTTTGGAGGTGAACCCGTTGTCGCGTCCGGCAACGGCCAGACTGGCCGCCAGCCGCTTGACGTCCCACTCGAACGGCCCGGGGTGAGTCTCGTCGAAGTCGTTGATATCGAAGACGAGCCGACGCTCCGGTGAGGCGTAGATCCCGAAGTTGCTCAGGTGGGCGTCGCCGCACAGCTGGACCTGTAGCCCAGAGCTCGGCGCCCTGGCCAGATCGGCCGCCATGATCATCGCGCCGCCACGGTAGAACGCCAGCGGCGACGCCATCATCCGCCCGTACCGGATCGGGACGAGCTCGGGCACCCGGGTGACCGCCTGGGCCTCCAGAACCTCGATCGGGTCACTGCGGCCATCTGTCCCGAAGTCGGCCAGGGAGTCGAGCGGCACCCGTTCGCGAGTTGCCTTCCCGAGCGCGGCTCGCTCCGCCCTGCTCAGGTGTTCTATCCGTGCCGGCCTGCGGCGGCCGTTGCCGTTGCCGTTGCCGTTGCCGTTGGCTTTGGCTTTGGCGTTGGAAGCCGTTCCCGGCTGCCGGTCGACGCGTGTGGTTCTGGCTGATCGGGTCATGTCTTCGCCTCCGGTGCTGGGTGCCAGGCGAGCAGAGAGCAGGGATCCTGCCTCTCGCGTCGCCGGCTCGACTGGTAGCTGTGCGGTCAGTACATCTGGCCCGTGGACGGCAAACATCATCCTGCGCGGGCGACGTTGGGGCGGTGTCCCGGGGCGGATAGTTGCGCGAGGGCACTAAGGTGGCGACGCCAGCCCAGCCATGACGGGCCCATACCGCCAGATCCATGACGGGCCGGTTCCGCTAACACGGGAGGACGGGTGGCTGATGAAGCACGTGGCTGATGCACAGGACAACCCTCGGGAAGCGGGAGCGCCCGTGAGCGCTACTGCCGCCCAGCGTTGGCTGGCCCGCCTCGCCTATCTCGCGGGGTCTGCGGCGGTGCTGGTTCTCCTCATCGACGGCCGCTCGAGCGTGGCTGTGCTGATCGTGGGGACGGTCGGGATCATGCTTACCCTCGCCGGGGTCTGGTGGTTCCTGGGCCATCGAGGTCTTGTCCGATGGCTCTCCGCAGCTCTGGCGGTCGGCTCGCCGATCGTCGTGATAGCGGTCTACGTTGCTCACGACCTGTTGTGGGCAGTCATCCTGGTCGCTGTCTTGGCCGCGACGTCCGTTGCCGCAGCGAGGGCCGCCCTGGTCCAGGGCGGCCCTCCTGCCGGTATGCCGGAGCGCCGTACGTTACCCCCCACACGTCCCTTCCTGATCATGAATCCTAGATCGGGCGGTGGGAAGGTCGGGAGGTTCCGGCTGGACGAGACCGCGACTGCCCTCGGTGCGGACGTGGTGCTGCTCAGTGGCCCCGAGCAGGTCGACGTCAGCGAGCTGGCGCGCAGTGCCGTAGCGGATGGGGCCGACCTTCTCGGGGTCGCCGGTGGTGACGGCACCCAGGCGCTGGTGGCCGGGATCGCCGCCGAGCACGACCTGCCGTTCCTGGTCATCTCCGCGGGCACCCGCAACCACTTCGCCATGGACCTCGGCCTGGACCGGGAACGCCCCGTCGCCGACCTTGACGCTCTCACCGACGGGGTCGAGATGCGCCTGGACCTGGGGGTGATCGGCGGCAGGACGTTCGTCAACAACGCCTCGTTCGGCGCCTATGCCGAGGTCGTGCAGAGCCCCGCATACCGCGACGACAAGCGGGGCACCACCCTCGAGATGCTGCCCGACCTGCTGTCGGGTCACCGGGGGCCCGAGCTCGTGGTCAAGATCGACGGCGAGGTTGTCATCGAGCATCCGAAGGCGCTGCTGGTCAGCAACAACCCCTACGAGACGGGGGACCTGGCCGGGCTGGGTCGCCGAACCAGGTTGGATAGCGGCGGGCTAGGGGTCGTGGCGGTCACCGTCGACAGTGCGCTGCAGGCTGCTGGCCTGCTTCGCGGAGGACGCGCCAGGGGGCTGCGCAGGCTGGTTGCCCGCGAGGTGGTCGTCGAGTCGGACGCCCCCGAGATCCCGGTGGGCATCGATGGCGAGGCGGTGATGATGCCTACCCCGGTGCGTTGCACGATCCAGCCGCTCGCCCTGCGGGTGCGCGTGTCGCGGACCCGCCCAGGCGTACCCGCCCCCAAACCGCCCATCGACAGGGCCCTCCTGCGCCGTCAGTCGTTGAGCCTGGCTCACCTCGCCCGCCCGGGCAATGGTGGTGCCCCTCATGAACCTTCCACGTAGTGGCCCAGGGCGCGGGTGGTGAGCTGGGCCAGAACGGTGCCCAGCACTGAGCCGACGACCACGTCGCTGGGGTGGTGCACGCCGGTGTGCACCCGTGAGTAGGCGACGACACCGGCGAGAGCGTGCAGCGGGACGGCGACCCCCGGCAGCCGGGTACCGACACCCGTGGCGAAGGCGAAGGCGGCGGCAGAGTGGCCCGAGGGGAACGACAGTGACGTCGGCATCCGCACCTGCCTGGCGACGGGCACCTCCTGCCCGGCACGGTCAGGGCGCTGCCTACGCCAGATCCGCTTCACCGCCAGGTTGACCGCGGCGCTGGTAACAGCCACCGAGGTCAGGCCCTCGACGGCCGCCCGGCGCCCAGGGCGGCCACCCAAGAGGGCCAGGGCAGCGGACGAGGTCATCCACAGCCGTGAGTAGTTGGCCGCCCGGGACAGCGCGCTCATCCCGCGGTCGAGGGCAGGCGTCGGCGTGTGCGCAACGGCGCTATAGACGGCCTGGTCGACCGCCCTGGCATCCGCCAGCCAGTCGTGCGCGGAGCCGCAGCGGCTGCCCGAGAACTTGCCCTTCGTCCGCACGGTCAGCTCGACCCACCCCCTCGCTAGGAACTCTCCTCGGCGCTAGCTTGCTGAGGCCCTGTCGACCGCGACGAGCCCTCTGAGACGCTCGATCTCCTTGTTCAGCTCGATCATCTGGAGCTCATGCCCCACGGTCAACCGCTGGAAGATCTCGAGCTCGGTCAGATGTTTCAGCCCTGCTGCCAGCTGTTCGGCGAGCTCGCGCTGGGCACGTCTCTGCTGTG
>JBDTTN010000296.1:0-4255 GCA_039930625.1 Gemmatimonadota bacterium
GCCGGTCGGACGCCGCGCACCATCGTCTCGACCTCGGGAAGCTCGGGCATGCGGGCAATCTAAGGTGCCCGGGCCGCTTCTTCCTCCTGTGGTGGGCCACTCAGCGGCTCCAGCTCGAAGTGCCCCGGGTGCAGCACGGCCCTGATCACGCTGGTGGGGAAGCCGATGATGCGCCCGAACCCCTCAACTGACCGTGGACCTCGCCGATGACTCCATCCACGAATCGGAGATCGACCGGGCCGGGAAGACCGGGGAGCACCGTGCCGATCTGGGCCGGGGCAATCGTCTCGGTAGGTCCGCCGAAGGCGATGTGGCGGGCCACCTCTGCAAGCGTCCCAGACGCAGACCGCGTTCCCAACCGATCGTGAACCTCACGAAATGTTTGAAGCGCGGCTTGGGAATCTGGAGCGCTACGGGTTGACGATGATCACTCCGACCATGCTGTTGTGGATCGAGCAGTGGTAGTGGATCGTGTCGTTCACCGCGAAGCCACTGAAATCGATTGTGAGCGTGTCGCCACTCGCCAGGTTGTTGGTGTGGAACCCGGCGAGCGAGTCGGCGGTGAGGTCAGCGGTCGCGGTATGAGTGATTCCGTCATCGTTCCGCCAGGTCACCTTGCCGCCGGCTGCGATACTGACGGGGAAGGTGTCGGGCTTGAACGCCTGGGCGCCCTTATTGAACGCACCCGCGACCATGGTCACATTCGCGGTGGGCTTGGGGTTGCTGTTCGAGGTGGAGCTGCTGCACGCGGCCAGGATCGTGGCGGCAACAACCGGAATGGCCAGCGTGAGCCGGCAGAGGCGAGCAGTCATGAGTCGAAGTCTCCTGAGGGAATCGTCCAGCGGGAGGTTGGACTATCAACTTCCGCCTCTGGGGGCGATTCGCCTAGGACCTGGGTCACACTCCCAGGGTCTGCCGCACCGCCTCTCGCCAGCCGATATCGCGGCGATACACCTTGCCTTCGAAGTGAATGGCCGCCGATGCTTCCCGGCTCCGCGCCTGTGCCAGGGCGAACGTCGGCGCGACGGCGGTGACTGTCAGGACTCTGCCGCCGCTCGCGCGGAGGACGCCGTCGCCATCGAGGGTGGTGCCCGCGTGGAAGATGGTGACGCCCTCGGGGAGCGTGGCCGGAATCGTGATTGCGGCCCCCTTCTCCGGGCTGTCGGGATAGCCCTTCGCCGCGAGCACCGTGGTGACCGCGCACCCCTTGGAGATGGTGAGCGGTGACGGCAATTCGCCGCGGGCCACCCGCCAAATGCAGTCGATCAGTCCGCTCGCCACGAGCGGCAGGACAACCTGTGCCTCGGGGTCGCCCAGGCGGCAGTTGAATTCGACGACTTTCATCGAGCCGTCGACGCCGAGCATCAGTCCGGCGTAAAGCACACCACTGTAGGGCGCGCCCTCCCGCGCCAGCTGCGCGAGCATCGGTTCAAAGACGACATGGGTCGCCCGTTCCAGCACGGCGGGGGTGGCGATCGCCACCGGACTGTAGGCACCCATCCCGCCGGTATTCGGCCCGGTGTCTCCTTCGCCCAGACGCTTGTGGTCCTGGGCTGCCGGCAGGAGGACGATGCCATCCCCATTGGTGATCGCGAGGAGGGAGAGCTCCTCCCCGGGCATGAACTCCTCGATGACGACGACGCGCCCCGCGTCGCCAAAGTCGCCGTCGCCCAGCATCGACTGCACCGCGTCGCGGGCCTCTTCGCGGGTGGCGCACACGATTGCGCCCTTGCCCGCCGCGAGACCCGACGCCTTCACCACCAAGGGTTCGGCGTGGCGCGCCACGTAGGTCAGCGCCTCGTTCAGATCGGTGAAGGTCTGGCTGGCCGCGGTGGGAACGCCCGCCTGTTCCATCACCGCCTTCGAGAAGGCCTTGGAGGCCTCCACCTGGGCCGCGGCTCGTCCCGGTCCGAAGACCACTCTGCCCTCTGCCCTGAGCCGGTCGGCGAGGCCGAGCGCCAGCGGGGCTTCAGGTCCGATGATCGTCAGGTCGATGCCGTATGCGTCGGCCGCATCGGCGATGCGGTCGAGATCGGTTGCCGCGATAGGAAGGTTGGTGCCGAGATCGGCGGTGCCGGGATTGCCGGGCGCGCAGTAGATAGTGGCGTCCGGGTTTTCGCGGCGGAGGGCCCAGCAGATCGCATGTTCGCGCCCGCCGCCGCCGACTACGAGAATCCTCACGTCTGCTGGGCCTTCCTGAAGGCATCGCGCGCCTTGTCTGCGGCCTTCTTGGCGGCGTCCACCACCTGACCGAAGGTCTCCTTCGCTTCTCTGGTGTAGTGCTCCCGTGCCGCCGCGATGTCTTCTCCCAAGGGCCGATTCTGCGCCTCGCCGCCGCGGCGCTGGTACTCGCCGCGCATGATCCGGTCGTAGTCGCCGCCGGCCATCCACTTCTGCAGCTCGGCCGCGCGCACCGTATGCATCGGGTGCGTGAGGGTCAGCGTGGAAAGCGCCTTGTAGAGGATATCCATCCCCTCATTGCTGGTGGCGTACTCGTGCGCCTGGGCCATGAAAGTGTCGAGGTCCAGCTGGCCATCCTGGTACCCGGGCCGGACGCCACCGGCCATCCGCATGAAGAGTCGCTGCGAGGCTATCGGGTCCTGACTGCCCAGTAATCCGGCACGGTCGCTCGAGAGCTCCGACTTGCGGGACCACTCGAGAAAGGCCAGCCGTATCGGCAGGAGCGCGATCCCCGCGAGGAACGGGAGCGCGGAAGCGCTTACCAGGAAAAGGATTGCGGCGATGGTGCGGTAGAAGGCATGGCCGCTGATGACGTGGCCCATCTCGTGGGCGATGAGCACCCGAATCTCGTCATCGTCCAATAGCTCAAGTGCGGCTGAATGCAGGACGATAAATGGTGTGTCCACTCCATATGCCCCCGCATTGAAGACCGGGGTCTGCGAGACGTAGAGCTCCGGAACGGTCGGCCAGTCGAATGTCGTGCACACCTCGACGTGCGTGGTCCAGAGCTTCGGGAACTGGGTCGGCCCTACCCGGACCGCGTTTGCCTGAAACAGCAGCCGGATGCCGCGCTCACCGCCGAGGAAGCCCAGGATTTTCCGGGTGACCTCTTCGAAGCCGGGTACCGAGCGCAGGGTCTGCAGTGCCGCACGGTCGGCGGGATGCTCCCACGACACTGCGGCAATTTCGGGAAAGGTGCGCCGGGGGCGCGGAGCAGGAACGGTCATGCGTGACTCACGGCTGGGGATGGAGGCTGTACGCCCAACACCAAGGATGGTTTCATGTTGAGACGGATGCTACGCCATCGCCTGGGTGAGGTCGGCGATCAGGTCGGAAACCTCCTCGACGCCACAGGAGAGCCGAATCAGGCTGTCGGTCAGCCCCATCGACTGGCGCAGGGCGAGCGGAACGGCGGCGTGGGTCATGCTCGCGGGGTGCCCGATCAGGCTTTCGACGCCACCCAGCGATTCGGCCAGCGCAAAGATCCTGGTCTTTTCCACCACGCGCCGGGCGAAGGCGGGGTCGCCGAGCTCGAGCGAAATCATGCCGCCGAAGCCGCGCATCTGCCGCTTGGCGAGGGCGTGATCGGGATGATCGGGAAGGCCCGGATAGTAGACCTTCTGGACGCGCGGGTGGCTGGTCAGCCACGTCGCGATCTCGCGACCGGCGGCATCATGCTGACGCATGCGGAGTGGCAGGGTCTTGATCCCGCGGAGACAGAGCCAGCAGTCCATGGGCCCGGGTACGCCACCCGCCGCATTCTGAAGAAATCCGATCCGCTCGGCGAGATCCTCGCGCGCAGTAATCAGCATGCCGCCGACCATGTCGCTGTGGCCATTGAGGTACTTGGTCGTGGAGTGCAGGACGATATCCGCGCCGAGCGCCAGCGGCTGCTGGAAATAGGGCGTGGCGAAGGTGTTGTCGACCGCGAGCAGGAGTCCATGGGCCTGGGTGATGTGGCCGATGGCTTCGAGATCGGCGAGGAACATCATCGGATTGGTGGGTGTCTCGCAGTAGACCAGCTTCGTGGTCGGGGTGAGCGCCGCGGCCACCTTGTCGGGGTCTCGCATGTCGACAAAGGTGAAGCGCAGGCCGAGGCGGGCGTAGACCCGTTCCATCAATCGATGCGAGCCGCCATACACATTCTCGCCGCACACCACGTGGTCGCCGGCGGAGCACAGTTTCAGGATCGTATCGAGCGCCGCGAGTCCGGAGCCGAATGCGAATCCGTCGGTGCCCCCCTCGAGGCTCGCGACGCAGCGCTCCAGGGCGGAGCGCGTGGGGTTCTGCGTCC
>JBDTTN010000297.1:0-4254 GCA_039930625.1 Gemmatimonadota bacterium
GCGGCACCTGGTGCGTCAGATTCAGCGACGGATCGAATGGAAGCTCGCGCCCATTGTGGTCGCCTCTCCCCATACGGGCGGGCACCCTGAAGTACTCCCGTCCCGGCGACCCCGCTGCCCGCCCCCACCCTCGCGCACTCGCCCGGAAACTGTAGCTTATCCGTCAAGCCAATCCCGATTACTCCATCCGTGCCGAGACCTGCGAAGTCCCCTCTCAGGGAGGTGAGTTATGGCGACCGTCGAACAGACGATGATGAAGGTGCAGCGACTGCTGACCGGTCCGATGAATCTCCGGATCACGCTGGCCGGAGACAGCTTCTCGGTCCGCTTCGAGGACGTCAGCACCTCCGTCCAGATCCGGGTGCAGGACTGGGGCAAGGGCAAGGAGGGGGATCCGCGGACGCTGGTGCTCCTCAGCTCGCTGATCCTCAAGGGCGTCACACCTTCGCCGGCGCTGTTCGAGTGGGTGGCGCGGCAGGGCGGCTCCCGCTGGTTCGGGCACGTCGAGGTCTATGAGGACTCGGCCCCCGGGACGGTCTACCTCCTGATGTCCCACACCCTGCTCGGCGACTACCTGGACGAAAAGGAACTCGAGTCCGCGATGTGGGCGGTGCTGTCGGCGGCGGACGCCTGGGACGATGAGCTGCAGCAGAAGTTCGGCGGCAAGCGCTGGGTGGACGCGTAGCGGAGCATGGCCATGATCCGCAGCCAGCTGCAGGACGCCGCCGTCGCCGCGGCGAAGACCTACTGCCACGCGGAGGTCGCGCCGAGGCATGTGATCTTCGCCGCCGCTCGACACCTCCGCGAGCGCCCGGAGATCGGCAGCCTGCTGCAGGCTGCCAAGAATGCGCTCGAGCCCAGAGGAGAATCGTACGGCGCGCCCAAGCTGGCCCCGGAAGCGGTGGCGCTGCTGGAGTCGATCTCCACCGATCAGGACGCGCTCGCGGCCGTCCTGAAGGCGCTGACATCGGGACCGGTGGCGGAAGCCCAGGCACCACCTCCGGTCGTCGCCGCGGTCGACCAGAAACCGGGCACTGCCGACACCGCCAAGGCTGCCCCCGCGCCTTCGGCGGAGACCACCGCCGAGCTGCTCAAGGAACTGGACAGCTACATAGGGCTCGCCTCGGTCAAGGCGCAGGTGCGAAGCATCATCGCCGTGGTGCAGGCGAACGAGGCGAGGAAGAAGGCGGAGCTGGCTCCGGTCAGCGCGGGGCTGCACCTGGTATTCACCGGCCCACCAGGCACGGGGAAAACCACCGTCGCCCGGCTCATTGCACGGCTGTACGCCTCAACCGGGGCGCTGGCCGGCGCCAAGTTCACGGAAGCCAGCCGATCGGACCTCGTCGCCGGCTACGTCGGCCAGACCGCGATCAAGACCACCGACCTGATCGCCAAGACTCGACCCGGGGTCCTCTTCATCGATGAGGCGTACGCGCTGACTCCGCGGCACGACTCCGATTTCGGTGCGGAGGCGATCGCCACCCTGGTCAAGGCGATGGAGGACTATCGCAACGACTTCGCGGTGATCGCCGCCGGGTACGGGGAGGAGATGAGCCAGTTCGTCGGATCCAATCCCGGGCTCCGAAGCCGCTTCAAGACCTTCGTCGAATTCCCGAATTACGGCGTGGATGAACTCACCCAGATCTTTGCCCGGTTCGTGAAGGAGTGCGGGCTCGGGCTGGAAGCGGGCGCACTGGAGAAGGCGGGACGGATCTTCGACCGGGCGGTCGGTAAGCAGGAATTCGGCAACGCCCGCTTTGCCCGCTCGCTCTTCGAGCAGGCCTATGCGCGGATGGCGGCGCGCGCCGCGGCCGATGGGCTGATCACCGTGGACGAGGTGACGGAGATCGCCTGCCAGGATCTGGAATGGCAGGAGGCGGGCTTCGAGCCGGAGAAGCGGCGCATCGGCTTTGGTGGCGCCGATCCGGCGGGGGGTACCTCCACTGCGCAGTAGTCCGCACCTAGCCTTCCCCCCGTGCGGATGACATTTTGGAGCCCATGACATCCGACGCCCTCCGGCTCGCCACCGCCCTCGAAGAGCGCTACCGGATCGAGCGTCAGCTCGGTGCCGGCGGCATGGCCACCGTCTACCTGGCCACCGACCTCAAGCACGACCGCGAGGTCGCCCTCAAGGTGCTCCGCCCCGAACTCGGCGTGGTGCTCGGCGACGAGCGCTTCCTGGCGGAGATCAAGATCACCGCCAAGCTTGATCACCCCCACATCCTGACCCTGATCGACTCGGGGGCGGTGGGCGGATTCCTTTATTATGTGCTGCCGCTGGTCCGGGGCGAGTCGCTCCGCGACAAGCTCAATCACGAACGCCAACTGGGACTCGAGGAGGCGGTCGCCATCACCAGGCAGGTGGCAAGCGCGCTCGACTACGCCCACCGCCAGGGCGTGATCCACCGCGACATCAAGCCCGAGAATATCCTGCTGCAGGAGGGCGAGGCGATGCTGACCGACTTCGGCATCGCCCTCGCCGTGAAGGAGGCCGGCGGCCACCGGCTGACCGAAACCGGCCTTTCACTCGGCACTCCGCACTACATGAGCCCGGAGCAGGCCACCGGCGACCGGCAGCTCGATGCCCGGAGCGACATCTATTCCCTCGCTGCGGTGCTCTACGAGATGCTGGCGGGGGAGCCGCCGGTCACCGGTCCCTCGGCGCAGGCGATGATCGCCAAGCTGATGACCGAGAAGCCGACCCACCTGCGGGTGGTGCGGAACTCGGTGCCCGAGGCGATCGACGCCGCCGTGGCCAAGGCCCTCGACAAGACGCCCGCCGATCGCTTCGCCACCGCCGGAGACTTCGCCCGCGCCCTCGATGTGAAGCTGACCACGACCGCCGCGACGCCCGTGGTGGTGCAGGGTGGGCGCCGAGTGGGCTGGCCGGCGGTGGTGGGCACGCTGGGCCTGCTCCTCCTCGCCGGACTCGGATTCCTCTACGCGACCGGCAGGCTCGGCCACCGCGAGGCCGCCTTTGCGCTCCGCGACCGCACCCAGCTCACCTTTTCCGGGACGGTCTTCGCTTCGGCGATCACTCCGGACGGCAAGCAGCTCGCCTACATCACCCGGCAGTGCACCGGCGCCAACTGCAGTTACGCCGTGGAAATCCAGGATGTGGGCGGAACTGCGACTCACCGGATCCTCGACGGCGCCACCGCTGCCTACGGGCTGGAGTGGAGTCCTGACCGGCGCAACCTGCTCTTCTACGGCACCATCGGCGGTCGCTGGGGGATGCATCTCGTCTCCGCGTTAGGCGGGCCGCCCCGTTACCTCACCTCCGGCGCCGCCATGTTCTGGGCCGGCGGGGATTCATTGCTGGTGGCTCCACCCGTCACCGGCGGCGACTCGGTCTTTCACGTCCGCGTCACCAACCTGGCCGGTGTGGTCGCCGACAGCATCCGGGTGGCCGGTCCCGGCGTCGGGGTCGCCGGGCTCAGCGTGATGCCGGGCGGGCGCTGGATCGTGGCCCTCGTGGTCCAGGCGGGGCGGGGACTCTGGCAGGTCTTCGACCGCAGCGGCAAGGTCGCCGATCACGTCCTCAATTCCTGCACCTGTCCCGGCCGGATCACCAGCGACGCCCTCTGGCTCACCCGTTCCGGCAACGGCTTCGAATCCATTGTCAGGCTCGGCATCGACCCGGTCACCGGGCGGCTGGCCACCCGGCAGGATACTTTGCTCTCCGGCAGCTTCAACAACTTCAGCGTCACCGCGGACGGGGCGACGCTGGTGATCGACGACGGCACCAGCGACTTCCAGCTCTGGGCCACCGACCTCGCCGACGCGGTGCAGAACAAGCTGCCGGAGAACCGCCGGCTCCTGCGCGCTTCGACCCGAGTCGGGGCTCAGCTCTCCCCCGACGGCCAGCGCCTGCTGCTCAGCCGAACCCTCCCCTCCAGCACCGGGCGGAGCGAGCAGCGCTATTCGATCATGCCGTTCACTGGCGGGAGCGAGAGTCCACTCAATCTCGCCGGCACGCCCCGGGGCGTCTCGTGGACCGATTCGGTCACGGTCGTCTATGGCTCGGTCACCGCCTCGGGAACGCATGTTAGCCTCGTGGACGTCCGGAGCGGTCCGCTTCCCGGCGGCCTCGACCTGCCGGATTCCATCTTGATTGCTGCCACTCGGCTCCCCGATGGCTGGGCCTGGATTCCTGCTGGCGGGGACAAGGTGATCGTCGAGCGCGCGGGGAAGCGCATCGAGATTCCCAAGCCGGCCTGGTTCACCGATCTCTTCCAGGTGGATGCCGACCGC
>JBDTTN010000298.1:0-4254 GCA_039930625.1 Gemmatimonadota bacterium
AGGAGCGGCTCGCCGGCCCTGATGGCGCGCTGATCCGCGGCGCCCACTGGCGCAATTTCATGGTGAAGTACGCCGAGGCCAACCGGATGCACAAGAAGATGACGGCGCTCTCCGCCCTCTGTCGCGCCGCCGGCGATCCTCCCGAGGCGCGCCGCGCCATCGGGCGAGCCCAGTGCAACGACGCCTACTGGCACGGCGTCTTCGGCGGCCTCTACCTCCCCCACCTGCGCGATCATCTCTGGTACGAACTCGCCCTTGCCGAAGGGATCCTCCGTGCCGGTGAGGCCCCCGCCTGGGAGGTGCTCGATATCGACTGCGACGGCCACGAGGAGCTGTGGATCCACGATGCCACCTTCTCCGCCATCCTCAGCCCGGTACGCGGCGGCGTCATCGAGGAGTACTCAGTCTTCGCGCACCGGATCAACTACGCCAACACCCTCACCCGCCGGCGTGAGGCCTATCACGAGGTGAGTGCCGAGGGTGGGCCGCGGGTGAGTCATCACGATGCCGCCGGCGCGCCGAGCATGTACGATCTCGAGGACCTCATGCGCCGCAACGAACTCCCGCCGATCGACGCGGAGCCCCGGGTGCTGATCCGGGAGCGGATCCTCGGCCCCGAGGTGGAAGAGGCGATCTATGCCCGTGGCGACTACGACGCGCCCTGGAGTGTGTCAGGCGCCCGGCTGGAGATGGACGTCGTGCGGGAGCAGAATGGGGTGGGCGTGAGCTTCCGCTCGGTCGTCGCCGGGGTGAACGTCTTCGACAAGACCTACCACTTCATCACCGGTGGGCGGCTCGTGGCCGAGTACCGCTGGAACCCCGCCGGCATCGGCGGCGACGGGATCTTCGCTCCGGAGGTGAGCTACAACGGCCCGATGGAAATCACCTGCGAGCCCGCGACGCCGGTGTGGAGCTACAACATCGTGACCGTGGCGAAGTCGGAGAAGGACTTCGACACCACGATTCAAGGCCGTTCGGTGACGCCGCTCTGGCCCGCCTCGACCGGGACAGCGCGGATCGAGCTCTGCACCTCCGGACGGTCGTGACCGGGCCGTACACTCCCGGAAGCTGGCGCGCCCGATTCCGCTGGCCGGCGCGCGTCGCCTACTTCCTGCTGCTGCTCTTCGCGACGCTGAGCCCTTTCCACCTCGATCCCGACCGGGCTCACGTGACGGAGCGGCTGGAGCGGGCGCTGCATCCGCTGATTGCCGGCAGCGATGTGGTGGACGCCGCGCGCAACATCCTGCTCTTCGCCGGCTGGGGCGTCATCTGGGCGCTCACCGCCGCCGGCAGCGGCCGGCGCACCATTCTCCGCTCCACCGGCACCGGCATCTGCATCAGCCTGCTGGTCGAATCGGCGCAGCTCTTCTCCAGCAACCGCAACTCCAGCCTCATGGATGTCACGACCAACACCATCGGCTCGCTCGGCGGCGCGCTGGCGCTGCTCATGCTCATCGCCTTTGCGCGCGAGCGGCGCGGCGTGCAATCGCTGTTCGGCATCCCCGCCCTGGTCTTCGCGGGGAGTTACGTCACTGCGGTCTTCCTCGAAGCCGTCGTCCCGCTCTTCTGGCACGACACCCTGCCCGGCGGTTATGGCTGGCCGCTCGCGCGCTTCGCGGTCAGCTCGGCGGCGTTCCGGTGGAGTTCGGTGCTGAGCTCGACGGTGAGCGACTTCCCCCTCTTCCTCCCCGCCGGCGCCCTTGCCGTCGCGGCGCTGACCGAGTTCGGGCTGACGTCGGACGCGGCGCTGCGCCGGGTGGTGCCCGGCGGCGTCGCGCTGGCGCTGGTGGCGGAGCTGGTGCATGGACTGCTGGGGATGGAAATGCTGCTCGGCGCCTTCCTGCTCCGCGGCTTTGCGATCGCGGTGGGGGCCTGGCTCGCCACACGAGCGCTGCCCCGGATCGGCTCGGCGCCACCCGGACCGGAGCGGGCCCGGCGGCTCTTTCTATTATATGGCGCGGTGCTCGCCGCCTGGGCCTGGCGTCCATTCCTGCCTGACTGGTCCCTCCGGGCGATCCGCTACAAGCTCTCTCGGCCCTGGTACATCCCGCTCGCCTCGTCGGAGTACCAGCTCGATCTCTACAGCGTGGTGCTGGTCTGCGCGCCGTTCTTTCTGTATCTGCCGCTGGGTGCGCTGCTGGCGGCGTGGCCCATACGGCGGCACGGGCCGCTGGCGGGGCCATGGCCCGGGGTGCTGCTCGCGCTCTTCCTGGAGACGGCGCAGCTCGTGGTGCGGGAACGGCAGCCTGACATTACCGATTTCCTGGTGGCCGCAAGCGGCGCGATCATCGGCTGGGCGATCATCCGGCGGGCGGGCTATGAGGGGCATGGAGGGTAGCGGGGTCGCGGCGCGAGCCCGCGGCTGAAGCGGCGAGCCCGGCAACAACTGTCGCTGAAGCGACGTCGCATCCCAACGTCGCCGAGCCTTTGCGAACCGTGGGGCACGAATCATCTCACCACATGAACTGTCGGAGGCGCAACACCGTCACAAGGTCGGTTTACCGACCGGCAGCCGAGCCGCGGCTTCAGCCGCGCGCTCGTAGGCGAGCCAGGGCTTCAGCGACGAGCTCGGAGTGGCGCCACGTCGTTGGGCGGGGCGGAGGCCCGCCTCTACCCATACCCCGTCTCCCCCTCCAGCACATCCAGCGCCTTTGCGTACAGTTCATCCACCTCCGCCTGGCTGTTGCCGATCGCGGTCAGCCCCAGCTTGCCGTACTGCGACATCGCGCCGATCATGTGGAACAGCACCCCGCTCTCCTCCCGATAATTGAAGTTGAGCTGATTGATCGTCACGATCTCGATGAGATCTTCCGGCAGCAACCCGCGGTAGCGCGGCGACTGCAGGTTGTCGGTGGCGCGGTAGAACTTCGGTCGGCCGCTGGCGGAGTGGTACAGTCCGTTCGCGGGGTCCAGCGCTCCGCCGCACAGGAAGCGCATCGCGAGAAACGGATGCGTCGTCCCGCCGAGGCGGAGGTTGATCTCGATGGCATGGAGCTGCCACGGTGCGGCGGGATCATCGCGGGTCGCCATGAAGTCCACTCCGAACCGGCTCACCGCTCCGTAGCGGGCCAGCACTGAACCGACCCTCATGCCGGCCTGCTGCACCGCCAGTCGATAGTCGTCGTCGGCCGGAAAGCGGCAGCCGAGGAAGATCTGCCCGCTCTCGCCGCCGAGAATCTGATCGTGGGTCGAGAGCGGCAGCACCTCGCCGGTGGGGCCGGTCCGGAGCTGCGCGCTGGGTGAGCGGCTCTCCTTCCCTTCCAGGAACTCCTCGACGATCCCTCCGCCCCGCGCGAACTTCTGGAAGTACTGCTCCCGCGTCTCCCCCCGCGCGACGAATCGGAGCGAGCGGAAGGCCCGTTCCACGGCGCCGCGGCTCCTGGAGGAGGGGTACTCCAGGATCGCATTGCCCTCGCCGGAGAAGCTGTCGTTGAGCTTCACCACCGCGCGGCGGATCGCGGGGCGCTGCTCCCGCAGCTCGTGCAGACCCGTGAGCACGTCGTGTTCGTCGCGCAGGTCCTCGAACCCTGTCGGGCAGGCGACGCCAGCCTCACGGAAGATCCGCCGGCTCCCCGACTTGGTGCCCAGGCCGGCGAGCTCCGGGTCCACTCCGTTGAGCGGGATATTCAGCAGCACCGCGAGCTTCCGCTCCAGCGGGGTCGAGTTGAAGACGCTGAGGTAGGCGTGTGCGGGATTGGGGATCGCGACCCGGATCCGCTCGATGAGCCGGGGACGCTCCAGGATCTTCTCGGTCAGCGAACGGGGCGAGGCGTCGTGGGCGCAGAGCATTGTCAGGCGGGCGCGGGCGTGGCTGGCGGGAATCCCGAGCAGCAGTTGCAGCAGGTAGTCCAGGATCACCGGGTGGACCGGCTGGGAGGTCACGTAGACCACCCGCGCCCGCGGGTCCCGAAGCCGGATGAGCAGGAAGAGCAGCCGCTCCTCGTAGAAGGAGGCGCCTTCGAGCTTGGTCAGCTCCGCCTGATCGAGCGTCAGCGATGGCACCACCACCGTGGTGCAGGGATGATCGGACTCGGCCGTCAGCAGCCGCCAGACGTCGGCCAGCCGGGGCTTGAGCCGCTCAAAGGCGGCGAGTTCGTCCTCGAGCCTCAGCGATGATGCGAACGGCGGATGGGGAATCAGCGCGGCCTCCAGATCGACGAGCGTTCCAAGCTATCGGTCCGGGAGGTCCGGGATTGTGACGGGGAGGTGAAGACAGCTTCATGGCGGCGCCGCTGGAGCGCGGCCCGCCTGGGA
>JBDTTN010000299.1:0-4241 GCA_039930625.1 Gemmatimonadota bacterium
GACCGGGAGCCTTCGACGGAGTAAGCTCAACCCCCATGCCAAGTTCCGACACCGTCGCACCTGGACAGAAGCTTCGCTTCGGTCGCCGCAATGTCTTCCTGCTCGGGGGGGCGGTCGTCTCCCTCATCGCAGGCTATGTCTGGCTCAATGCTGGAGGGACCACCGGCGCCGCAGCGCTGCTCGTGCTGGGCTACTGCGTATTATTCCCGCTCGGGATCGCGCTGTAGTCACACGGAGTCGCCGCCAAAGGGGCATGCACGCAGCCAAGGGTCGCCTGGCCGGGCGGCTCGGTGGCAGCTGTTGTCCCGGGCGAATAGCTCAGCTGGTTCAGAGCGCCTGCCTTACACGCAGGATGTCGGGGGTTCGAATCCCTCTTCGCCCACTCTTTTCCTAATTCCGGTACGCCGGTTGCATCAGTCGTCCGGTGACCCTCTTTCGTGGAGACCATGTGATGCGCGTGGCCCGTCTGATTGTTCCAACTTTGCTCGCGGCGATGGCCGCGAGTGCACTCTCCGCCCAGATCCCGACCCGGCGCCCTTCGAGCCAGGCGACGTCCTCCAATGCGATCCGCATGCTGGTGGGGAATCCGTACTCCTTCTCCGCGGAGGACTCCTCGCACTCGGTCGCGATCGGGGATGGGCTCCGGACTCGGATGGACAAGCTCGCAGGAGCCGACTTCCGGGTGGTAACCCGGACCGACATGAACGAGGCACTGAAGCAGTTCGGTTACCCGATCGATGCGATCCTGGGTCCCCTGCCGCTGCGGAGTCTGGCGCAGTCATTGAATGGCCGGGTACTCCTCGTCTCGAACTTCTCTCACGACGCCAAGGGCGATCACGTTATCACCTCCCGCCTTTCCGGCCTCAATGACGATGCGGGCATGGTCGTCTCCGTGTCGGGTGGCGCGATCAAGGACCATGTGCTGCTCGGGACCAAGATCGCCGACGGCTTCGCGCCGGCCCTGAAGGTCTGGGGTGACGCCAAGGCGTGCGTCGATCAGTCCAAGAACGCGCCGGAGAAGGCCATGGTGTCCGCCAGGAAGGCGCTCGCCATCGTTCCGAATCATGGCCTGGCCAATCTCTGCCTGGGTGAGCTGGCGCTCTCCCGGGGCAAGAAGGCCGACAGCGCCGAGGCGATGCAGTACTTCCAGTCGGCGACCAAGGGCGATCCGCTCAGTCTGAAGGCCTGGACCAACCTTGCGTCCGGGTTCGAGGCCGGCGGAGACACGGTAAAGACTATCGATGCCCTGAAGCAGATGCTTTTGATCGCGCCGACCAACCAGCCGCTGCGCGAGCTCGCCTTCAAGAAGTTCCTGGCCTACGGCCATCCGGAGATCGCCGAGCAGGTGGCGGATGACGGGTTGAAGCTCGATGGCGGGAATATCGATCTCTTCGAACTGAGGGCTAACGCCCGGATCTTCCGGGAGAATTACGCCGGGGCGCTGAACGACCTGGAGCAGATCGTCGCGCTCGACTCGGCCCGCGCCGACAGCACCTTCTACTTCAAGTACATGGCGACCGCCGGCGTACAGCCCGACACGGTACGGCTGGTGAAGTACGCCTCACTCGCCGCCCGGAAGTTCCCGGGCAGCCTGACGATTCTGAAGCAGGTGGCTGGCGCGTACGCGCAGGTCGGCTTGAGCGACAGCCTCATGGTCGCGCTCAAGGCGCTGCTGCCTCTCGATACTGTCAGCGCCGTCGGCTTTGCGCTTCAGCAGGCCAAGGCATTCCAGGATGTCAAGAATCACCCGGCCGCCGCGCCGTATATCGACTTCGCGGCCGAGCATGGCGATTCTGCCGCCAAGGAGGGCGCCGCCGGGCTGCTCCTCAACGGCACGCTGCCGTACCTGCAACCCGCCACGCAGGACTTCACTGCTGCCGCGACGGGGCTGCGCCGAGTCGTGGCGCTGGCCAGCCCGCAGGGGCGCTACGCGCCGATTGCAAATCACTTTCTCGGCCTGTCGCTGGTTAACCTGATCTCGAAAGCCGACAAGGAGGCCGAGACGGGCAAGTCCTGCGACGGCGCCAAATCGGTTGAGGCGATGACCACGGAGGCGGAAACTGCCTTCGGGCTCGCTGCCCCGTACGAGGCCCAATTGTCCGCTCGGACCCAGATGATCGCGTACCTGACCGGGCTCAAGCCGAGAACGGCATCGATGATCCGGGTCTACTGCAAGTAGTCGCAACTCACAATGAGGACGGGGGGCCGGAGTGGGGCTGAACTGCAGCCCACATTTCTGGCCCTTCGGCTTTGCGGTCTCCCACTACCGTCGGTCTCATCGCGGACCTATATTCTCGGCCCGCATTCGGGGGCTGTAGCTCAGCTTGGTTAGAGTGCCGCACTGTCACTGCGGAGGTCGCGGGTTCGAGCCCCGTCAGCCCCGTTGGTCCTGATCCTGCCACCCCGTCCGCCTCCGCGGGCGGGGTGCGCTGCTTTGAGCGCTGCGAGTCATCCTGTGAACGCCACTGGTCCCGCATACCACCGCCCCGTGCTTGCCTCCGAAGTTGCGGCGGCCGCCGTCGGAGCGCGCCGTGTGGTGGATGGCACCCTCGGCGGAGGGGGCCACAGCGAGCTGTTTCTCGCCGGCGGTTCAGAGGTGCTTGGGATCGACCGGGACCCTGAGGCGATTGCCGCGGCGCGGCCCCGCCTCGGAGATGACCGCATTCAGTATCTCCAGGCAGCCTACGGCTCCGACAATGCCCTGGCGGCGATTCAGCGATTTCAACCCGACTTCATTCTGCTCGACCTCGGGGTGTCCTCGCACCAGCTCGATGATGAAGCGCGCGGATTCAGCTTCCGTCCCGGGGCCCCGCTCGACATGCGAATGGGACGGTCTGGGACCTCGGCTGCGGACCTCCTCAATGGGGCCGCCGAAATGGAGCTCAAGCGGGTCTTCGCCGAGTACGGCGACGAACGGCAGGCGGGCCGGTTGGCGCGTGAGGTGGTGCGCCGGAGGGCGACGGAGGAGTTCCTCACGAGCGATCAGTTCGTCAACGCGATCCGCGCGGTGCTGGGTCCCCGCAGCGGACCCGGCGACTTTGCCCGGTTGTTCCAGGCGCTGCGGATCGAGGTCAACAGCGAACTCGAGGGACTGAGTCGGGCCCTGCCTGCAATGCGGGAGTCGTTGCCCCCCGGTGGGCGACTGGCCGTGATCAGTTATCATTCCGGCGAAGATCGGGTCGTAAAGCACGCCTTTCAGGAGTGGGTCCGGGCCTGCATCTGTCCGCCGGAGTTGCCAATCTGCACCTGTCGGGGCAGAGCGCTTGGACGACTTGATCCCAGGAAGGCCGTGCGGCCATCCGAGGCCGAAATCGAGATCAACCCGAGGGCACGCAGTGCCACCCTCCGCATCTTCCGGAAAACCGACGCTTAAAGGACGCCACTGGGTCATCCTGTGGCTGTTCGTGTTCCTGGCCGTCGCCGTTGCGATCCAGGCGCGACAGACTGCGGCGGTTCTTACCGCGCAGCGCGTCGCGCGCCTTGGTGAGCAACGGGCCGCGCTGGAGGCGGAGCGCGCCGAGTTGCAGCGGCAGATTCGGCTCGCGACCGGACTCAAGCAACTCGGCCGCAAGGCGGAAGCGGACCTGGGTCTGCATATGCCACAGGACTCGGAGTTCGTGGTCTTTCCCCTGCAGGCCAACGGGCGCTGAGCATGGCCAAGGTCAGCGCCCGCATCTCACTTCTCCAGGTCATGCTGGCCCTCGGCGCGCTCGCGGTGGTCGTCAGGGCGGCGGAGTTGCAACTGGTGCAGGGTGCGCACTGGCGGGCGGAGGCGGAGCGCACCCGGCGGGAGAAGGTGATCACGCCGGCACGGCGAGGCGGAATCTACGACCGCAATGGCGTCGCCCTCGCGGTGACGCAGGAGTATTTCGGCGTCGGCATCGCGCCGAACGAGCTCTCCAGTCGGCGTGAGGCTGTGCGGACCATCGCCCGTGCGCTGAGTCGGCCACTCAACGAGGTACAGCGGGACGTTGCCAGCAAGAAGTGGGTGGCCTATCGCGGCCCGTTCAGCGGGCTCGAGATCCAGCCGCTTCGGGCGCTTCGGGGCGTCTATCCCGATGGTCACTTCGCCCGGCACTATCCGGCGGGCCCGCTCGCCAGAGGGGTGATCGGGGCCCTGGCGTCAGAGGGTGACAGCGGAGCCAGTGGGGTCGAGCGGGCGCTCGATTCGGTGCTCACCGGAACTCCGGGCATCGCGGTGGTGCTCAAGGACCCGGGTGGGCGGCGGTATCAGTCGCCGG
>JBDTTN010000300.1:0-4221 GCA_039930625.1 Gemmatimonadota bacterium
CAACCAGCGACTGGTGGATGGCAAGCCGGCGCGTTACGACTCCCCCACCATCCTCGTCGGCGGCCGCGAGACCTACGAAGCGCGCTGCCGGCACTGCCACCGGGTGCCTCGCAAGGACGAGGACCAGACGGCGCTGTTGTAGGGACGAGGCCGAGCCTCGCCTCTACCGGGGCGCCCCGTGACCGTCTGCAACTCCATGATCAACATCGCGCTGACCGGCAATATCGCCGCCGGCAAATCCACCGTCGCGGAGCTGTTCTGCCGCTGGGGCGCGACGCTCATCGACGCCGATCAGCTCGCTCGCGAGGCGCAGACTCCGGACTCGCCGGTGCTTCGCGCTATCGCCGAGCGATTCGGCCCCTCGATCCTGCAGCCGGATGGCGCCCTCGACCGCCCGAGGCTCCGCGCGATGGTCATGGCCGATCCGATTGCGCGCCGGGCACTGGAGGCGATCGTCCACCCCGCCGTTCAGGCATTGCGGCAGGGGCGGCTCGCCCTGGCGCGCGCGCGCGGCGATGCGGTTGTCGTGCAGGACATTCCGCTGCTCTTCGAAGTCGCGGAACAGGGAGGCCCGGCGCCCCTCGACCCCGGCGGGTTCGATGCCGTGGTGCTGGTGGATGCCCCGGAGTCGCTGCGACTGGCGCGACTGCTGCATGACCGTGGCCTCGCCGAATCGGAGGCCCGGCAGCTGATCGCGGCGCAGCTGCCCAGCTCCGTGAAGCGGGCGTGGCGCGGCGGACGCCGGGACCGCGGCGCCTACGTCATCGAGAATGACGGCGATCGCGGCGAACTGGAAGCGCGTTCCCGCGCCGTCTGGGAGGAGATCATGAGGGATACCGCTGCATAAAGATGAAGCCGGCACACGGAGAGCGACCCCTACTTGAAATGCGCCGCATCGCGGTCTATCGTTGCCGCACGTCTTCCTCCGGAGCCTGTTGTGGCCAACGTTCCAGCCGACCTTCTCTACACTCCCGAGCACGAGTACGTCCGCCGTACCTCCGACCCGGCCATCGTCGAAATCGGGATCACCGATTACGCTCAGGGTGAGCTCGGCGACATCGTGTTCGTGGACCTGCCCAAGCACGGCGCGAGCTTCAGCCGCATGGGGGTCTTCGGGACCGTCGAAGCGGTGAAGGCAGTCTCCGAGCTCTTCTGTCCCATCTCCGGCTCGGTGGTCGAGTCCAATGCGGCGATCGATGGCGACCCCGGACTCATCAACCGCGACCCGTACGGCGCGGGCTGGATGGTGCGGCTCAAGCTCTCCGACCCGGCTGAACTTACCGGCCTCCTGGATGCGACGGCGTATGGGGCGAAGATCGGCGGATGAATTGCCGAAACGTGGCATCCTTCGTGATCGTCTGTAACGCCCCGCGGCCGGATCGCGGGGCGTTTGCATTTCCGAGCCAGGCCTAACCAATCGCCAGACCCACCATGACCGACGCCACACCCGCCTACACTCTGCTGCGCACCGATCGCTTCGTCCAGCGGCACATCGGCCCCCGCCGGGACGACATCCAGACCATGCTCTCGGTGCTGGGCTATGAGACGCTCGACGCCTTCATCGATGCCGTCGTCCCCGAGGGGATCCGGCTGCGCCAGCCGCTCAACCTGCCGCCGAACCGGAGCGAGCGCGAAGTGCTGGTCGCGCTGCGCGGTATCGCGTCGCAGAACCGGCTCTGCCGCAACTACATCGGCATGGGATACTCCGGCACCTTCACGCCCCAGGTGATCCAGCGGAACATCTTCGAGAACCCCGGCTGGTATACCGCCTACACTCCCTACCAGGCGGAGATCTCGCAGGGGCGCCTCGAGGCTCTGCTCAACTTCCAGACGATGGTGGCGGACCTGACCGGCCTCCCGATCGCTAACGCCTCACTGCTCGATGAGGCGACGGCCGCGGCCGAGGCGATGAATCTCACCCTGGCGGTGAGCAAGGTGGCGGGCACGCCGGTGTACCTCGTCGACGGCGGCTGCCACCCCCAGACCATCGCCGTCGTGAAGACTCGCGCGTGGGCTCGCGGGATCGTGGTGCGCGTCGTGCCGATCGACGAGATGGAATTCGGTCCCGATGTCGTGGGCTGTCTGGTCCAGTACCCCGCGACCGACGGCGGCATCCGCGACCTGCGCCCGCTCTGCGAGCGCGCCCACCAGGCCGGCGCGCTGGTCACCGCCGCGACCGATCTCCTCGCCCTCACGATGCTGGCGCCGCCGGGAGAATGGGGCGCCGACATCGCGGTCGGCAACTCGCAGCGCTTCGGCGTGCCGATGGGCTTCGGCGGGCCGCATGCGGCGTTCTTCGCCACCCGCGATGAGTTCAAACGGCACCTGCCCGGCCGGATCATCGGGGTCTCGAAGGACTCCAGCGGACGCATGGCGCTCCGCATGGCGCTGCAGACCCGCGAGCAGCACATCCGGCGCGACAAGGCGACGAGCAATGTCTGCACTTCGCAGGTCCTGCTCGCTGTGATGGCGAGCATGTACGCCGTCTACCACGGACCCGAGGGGCTGCGCCGCATCGCCGAGCGGGTGCACACCCAGGCCACGCTGCTGGCGGCGGCGCTCCGCCGGCTGCGCTATCACATCGTCCACCCGCACTTCTTCGATACGGTGTGTGTCGAGGTCCGCTCCGCCAACCTGCCGCGGATCCTCGACGCCGCACGCTCCCGCAAGATCAACCTGCGGGTGCTCGACCAATACCATGTCTCGGTTGCGCTCGATGAGACGGTCTCGGTCGCCGACCTCTCGGACCTCATCTCGGTCTTCTCCCTCGACGTCGCCCTGCCCCACATGCTGGGAGACAGCGGCACCCACACCGAGGCGGCGATCCCCGAGACCCTCCGGCGCAGCTCTGCCTATCTGACCCACCCCGTCTTCCACCGCTGTCACAGCGAGACGGAGATGCTGCGCTACATCAAGCGGCTCGAGGCCAAAGACCTTTCGCTCACCTCCGCGATGATTCCGCTCGGCTCCTGCACCATGAAGCTCAACGCGACCACGGAGATGATGCCGGTCGGATGGCGGGAGTTCAATCGGTTGCACCCCTTTCAGCCCACCTCCCAGACGCAGGGCTACCTGCAGCTCTTCACCCAGCTGGAATCGTCGCTCGCGGAAATCACCGGATTCAGTCGCGTCTCGCTGCAGCCGAACGCCGGCAGCCAGGGCGAGTATGCCGGCCTGCTCGTGATCCGGAAGTACCACGAATGCCGCGGCCAGGGACATCGCCGCACCTGCCTGATCCCAATGTCCGCGCACGGGACCAACCCCGCGAGCGCGGTGATGGCCGGGCTCGAGGTGGTGCCGGTCGCCACCGACGTGCATGGCAACATCGACATCGCCGATCTCCGCGCCAAGGCGACGAAGCACGCGGCGACGCTGGCCTGCCTCATGGTGACCTATCCCTCAACCCATGGAGTGTTCGAGTCAGGCATCCGGGAGATCTGCAGCGTGGTGCACGAGCACGGCGGCCAGGTCTACATGGACGGTGCCAACATGAATGCGCAGGTCGGACTCTGCCGACCCGGCGACTTCGGCGCCGATGTCTGCCACCTCAACCTGCACAAGACCTTCTGCATCCCCCACGGCGGCGGCGGCCCCGGGATGGGACCGATCTGTGTCGCCGAACATCTGGTGCCGCACCTGCCCGACCACCCGGTGGTACCGCAGGGATTCGCCCAGAGTTGCGGCACCATCTCCGCGGCTCCCTGGGGGAGCCCATCGGTGCTGCCGATCTCCTACGCGTACATCGCGCTCATGGGCACCGACGGACTCGCCGAAGCCACGAAGGTGGCGATCCTCAACGCGAACTACATCGCGCGGCGACTCAAGGGGCATTTCGAGGTGCTCTATGCCGGCGAGCATGGGCTGGTGGCGCACGAATGCATCATCGATATGCGGCCGTTCAAGCTGTCCGCCGGTATCGAGGTGGAGGATATCGCCAAGCGGATCATCGACTACGGATTCCATCCGCCCACGGTCTCTTTCCCCGTTCCGGGGACGCTGATGATCGAGCCGACGGAGAGCGAACCGAAGGAGGAGCTCGACCGGTTCATCGCGGCGCTGATCGGCATCCGGGATGAGATTCGCGAAATCGAAGCCGGCAAGGCACCGAGGGAGAACAACCTGCTCACCAACTCTCCGCATACGCTGGTGCAGGTGATCGCCGACAAGTGGGACCGGCCCTATTCGCGGGAGCGCGCGGCCTTTCCCGCGCCGGGACTCCGC
>JBDTTN010000301.1:0-4216 GCA_039930625.1 Gemmatimonadota bacterium
GAGCCCCTACGCCGCGCGCCGCGTCGCCAGCAGCCGCGCCGTGATCCGACGGGCCAGGGAGGCGGGGCTCGCCTTGACGAGGAAGAGCGCGGCACCCGATGCCCGGGCCCGCTCGGCGACCGCATCACAGGCGTTGTGGCAGAGGTGGCTGATCTCAATCACCACCAGGGCCTCGGGGTGGTAACGCGAAGGGCCGAGCTGGCTCAGGCGGTTGCCGTCAAACACCTCGCAGTGCGCACCGTATGACTCGAGCGATGTCGCCATCGCCTGCCGCGCCGTGGCCCGCTCCACGCCGGTGAAGAGGTAGACGGTGCGACCCGCCAGCGCGGCTCTGATCGCGGCCGCACTCGGCGCCGAGGTGCTGGGTTCCGGCGCGGGGGAGTCTTCCGGGGCAGGCACGGTAGACCGCACCGGCGCAGGCTGGTCCGGTGGCTCTGCCGGTCGTAGCGCAACGGCGCTGCGCAGCGCCTCACACTCCGACTCCAGCACCCGCACCCTGTCCAGCGCCCGGTCCCGTGACTGCCTGGCCTCGGCCGCCTCGCGATGCGCCGCGCTCGCCTGGCGCCGGAGCTCCTCCCCGCGTGCGTCCCGCTCCGCGATCACCCGCTCGGCCTCGGCGAGGCGCGCTTCGAGCTGGTGGAGCGATGGCTGGAGCGGCATGACCGGCGCCTGCTCGGGCGCGGGCCGATCAGGCTTGGCCTCGCGATCGAGCCGGTCGCAGTACTCCACCACGAGCAGGTGCAACAGGATGTCGCCGCGGCTGTTGTCCCAGAAGGCGTGCGCGGCCTGGAGCGCTCCCTCCCAGGTGGTGACGCCCTGTCGCTCTGCCGCGGCCGTAAAGGCCCGCGTCAGGCGGTTGAACGGGGGCAGACCGAAACAGAACACTTCTTCGCGCTTGGTGCTGTTGGTGAAGTGGGCGGCCAAAGCGAGCGCGGCCCAGGGCAGGGGTACGTCCTTCTCCGCCAGCCACTTCTCGGCCGCGTCGAGTTGGTGATTCAGCGTGGTATCGGCGGTGAAGCCGAGGAGACTGCCCAGGTAGTCCTCGCGGAGCATCGGCCGGACGCGCCGCAGCGCGGTCTGGGTCAGCAGGGTAATCGCGATGCGCTCCGTTTCGGTCAGGGGCTCGCCCGCACCAGCCGACGGGGCCTGCCCTACGACGGCGAGGGAAGCCTCGATCGTCGGGGCCGCAAAGAATGCGGAGGCGAATTCGGCGATCCGGACAATTGCTCCCGCCACGAAAGGCTCCCACAGGGAGCAGCGGGGTCCCGACCAGTGCCGCCGAGTCATCTGGGTGAGGACGGTATAGATGGACGGAGTGGGGGAGCGGCCGGTCTCGGCCGCGATCGCCTTGGTCAGGGCGAGTGCCGGGCCGGAGAGGGTACCCGGCGTCGGCAACGCCGGAGTGCAAAGGCGCTCGGGATCGTGGAAGTTCGGAACCTGTGCCATAGGAATACTCTCCATCGGCTGTGCCGACGACTGGTCATTCCGAGCGCAACGCGGAGTCCCTCCGGGCTGACGCCGTTGTGTGCTCACTCCTGTGCAGGTCTGGACGCCGGGTACACACTCGGCGCGACTTGGGGCTGTGGATGCAAGCGGTGTGCCTCTGGGCCGACGGACCGTCGGACCCAATAGTCATCAGTCGCCTAACATCCTGTCCCATGAACATTTAGCCCGCTGCCGAGGCGTCCGCCGGCTGAAGCCGGCGCTCGGCGAACAGACTGTCGCTGAAGCGACGCCGGCAACATCCTCGGCCCACTCGCCCACTCGCCCACTCGCCCACTCGCCCACTCGCCCACTCGCCTAATCGCCTAATCGCCCAACCGCCCAATCGCCTAATCGCCCAATCGCCCAACCGCCCAATCTTTCGTAGACACTTCGGGGCTCGCTGGCCGGACCCGTACGATCGTGCGGGTCGAGTCCGGGGCGATGGTTGTGGGCTCGGCAGGGATGGTCGGGTGCGGAGGATCGATGGTCGAGCGCACCCGGAGGCTCGGCCAGTGCAGCCGGGGGCTTGGCCAGCTCGGCAGATGGATTGACCACTGCGGGAGTTGGGTTGCCCGCTCGCCGGATCGGGTTGCCCGCGACTCTGCCTGGCCTGGCCCGCGCTCGACCTCACGGGACCCGGTTCGGCTTGAGCTGCCTTTCATTAGAGGCGGGCTGCCCCGGCGTCGGGTCCGCTTGCCCCGCGCTCGGGGTGATGTGGCCGGCATTCGAGGGGACCTGGCCAGGACTCGAATGGAGTTGGCCGGCACTCCTGACTGCCTGACCGCACTCGAGCGCACCTGGCCAGCGCTCGGATCGGGATGGCCAGCGCTCGCCCACGGATGGTCGCTGCGGGCGGTCAGGTGGCGGCTGTGTGAGGCAACCTGCCTCGCACGCAAAGTGGTCGTTACAAATGTCTGGCACACTCTCTGCGTCTGCGGCCCCCCGACCGCGCAGGGGTTGGACACTGTGCGGCCGTTCGCTCAACGGGTGGAAGGGGCCGCGTCCAACCGCGGACCTCAGTTGCACAGGCGAAGAAAGGTTGGTGCCTCATGGATGCAGAGATGGGGATCAAGCTCGAGATGGTCACCCGGGTGCTCGACTTCAGTCGCGCGAACCCGTCGGACAATCCGGGGCAGGAAGCCGCGGTGGATCGGCTGGAGGTGGCGGTGAACAAGGCGAAGGCGCTGGTGCAGCAGGAAGTGACCGGTCACATCACCGTGCATGTATCGGTGCTGACCAAGGAGGATCTGCGCGAAGCCATCACCGGGATGGTCAAGCTGCTGATTGGCGTGGCGCGGGCGGCGGCGATGGAAGTGCCGGGAGTGGCGGCGCGGATCAGGCTTCGGGGGGTCAAGAACAGCAATCTGAAGTTTCTGGCACAGGCGCAGGTGATCCTGACCCAGGCCACGGAGATGCGGGAGCTGTTCACCAAGTACGGCATGCCGGTGGGGTTCCTGGAGGAAATGGGGCCGCTGGTGGCCCAGTTCGCCACGAGCCTGACAGACAAGAACTCCGGCTTCAACGATCATGTCGGGGCCAACGCCGACTTGGGAGCGCGGCTTGGGGAGGCGATGCAGATCGTGCATCAGCTCGATGCGCTCAATACTCATCGCTTCCGGAAGGACGCGATGCGGCTCGCGGCGTGGCAGAGCGCGCACGACGCGCATTGGCGTCATCCGGTGCCGGAGGAGCAGGGGACGACGCCAGGCGCTGAGCAGGCGGCGTCGTAACACGCACAACGGGGGTAGCGGCGGAGCGATGGCTCCGCCCGCACCCTTCCCCTCCGCACTCCGTGGGGAGGGGGGCACGCCGGTGGAATCGGTTCGGACCAGGCCGTGTTGCGGCCGTTGCACCATTGAGGAGTGTGCCGAATGAATACTGGGACGAGGCTCAAGCTCGAGATGGCCGCTCGGGTTCTCGACTTTTGTCGAGCGCACCCATCGGACGATCCGGAGGTCAAGGCCGTGGCCGGTCAGCTGGAGGACCTCCTGACCAGGGCCAGGGCGCTGGAGCAGCAGGTGGTCGCCAGCCGGGCCGCCGACCAGGAGTCGGCGCGGCAAATGAGGGCGTCGCGGGAAACCATCTCCGAAATGCTGCAACAGATAGCCGGCGCGATGCAGCGCGCACGGGCCGCGGACAGGGAATAGTGGAGCGGGGTAGGGGACAGCGGTGAGGGCGACCAGCCGGTCGCCCGCCTAATCGAGTCATTGCCAGAAGGCCCTAAGGGGCCGACGAAGCAACCGTTGGTTGTGGCCTTGGCATCGTTGCGATGAGCTGGTTCTTCTGGAGCCTGGCTCCAGGCTCCGGAGGTCGCGGCTACAGTCGCCCTGAAGAACTTCCTCGGGGCCGAGTCGCAGCTCCGCCGCTCGGGAATGCGAGCTCGGTCGGCGCTCCGCGATGCCCCTCGGTGGGGGGGCGGCTGCGGTCGCTGAAGCGACGCTGGAATCGTGGGGGCGACACTCCACCCGTGTCATGGCGAGGGGAGCTCGCAGTGGCTAACGGTCGCCTGCCTGGCACCGCGTAGGCGCAAAGGCGTGGGCGGGCACCCTGGAGAACTCGCTTGCGCCGGGGCGCGGAGGCCCGTCCTGTGCTCGCGCCTTTGCGGTGAGTGGGGCAGGGTCGGCAAAGCGGGTCGGGGTGGGGCCTGGCGGCGGGTGACTAGGGTTACCCCTGGTGGTCGAGGGCGTGGGGCGACATATCATTGGCAGGGTACCAGGCAGGGGTGGGGTGC
>JBDTTN010000302.1:0-4216 GCA_039930625.1 Gemmatimonadota bacterium
GCCCCTACGGCTTCGGCCCGATTGCAATCCCCCAGGGCACCGAGCCCGCGGGCACGGTCTTCAGCACCTTCAACGTCGCGGCGTCGATCACACTCACGTCGTTCCCCGGTCCATTCGCGGTGTACAGCTTCTTCCCATCAGCGGTCATCCCGATCCCCCACGGGCGCGCGCCGACCTCGGCGGTCATCAGGATCTGATCGGTGGCGGGATCGATTACCGACACGGTCTTGCCCCGCCCATTGGTGATGTAGATCCGCTTGCCATCCGGAGTCACCAGGATGCCCATCGGGCGGGCACCCTCGGGCATGGTGATCTGCTTCAAGGTCTTCTTCCCCGGGATATCCACTACCGAGACGGTGCCGCTCACTTCGTTGGTCACGTAGGCGCGCTCTCCAGAGGGGAGGAAGCCGATGCCGCGAGGGCGCTTGCCGAGGATGTCGATATTCGCAATCGCCTTGCCGGTCGCAAGATCGATCCCGGTGATATTGTGGTCAGTCTCACCGCTGACCCAGACGGTCTTGCCGTCCGGCGAAAGCGTCACCCCTTCCGGCTCCTTGCCCACCTTGATGTTGGCGATGGCCTTGCCTGACGCGACATCCACGATCGTGGCGGAGTCAGCATCCTCATTGGAGACGAAGAGCCGAGTGCCGTCACGACTCACATCGAAGGTCTCGGGGTCGAGGCCGGCCGGAAGGGTCTTGATGGTCGTCCGGGTCGCCACATCCACCACCGCCACACCGTCCTTGGTGCGATCACTCCGCAGCTTCTCGCACTCCGCGTCCGGCATCGTCGGGGGACACTTCGGCGAGCCACTCAGCGCGACGTAAACCGTCTTGCCGTCTGGGCTCACCCGGACGCCGCGCGGACGGGTACCGACTTCGATCGTCGCTACCACGCTGTCGGTCGAGGCGTCGATGACCGTGAGGTTGCGCGAATCTTCGTTGGATGCATACACCAGCTCGCCGCTGCCGCCCCGGGAGCTGAGGGTGGCTCCGGTGTCGGCCGGCGGCGCGCTCTTCTGATCGGCTCGGCCGCAGCCGGCCAGGGCAATGGTGGTGAGGAGCAGCGCACCCACGGTGAAATTCTTCATGACGGATCAGGCCTTGGCTTCGACGAGGTTATTGCCGCTGGGCGGGTCGGCCGGCGGCGATCTTCCCGTCCGCCCGGCCTTTCACGTACTGGTAGATCTGATCGATCTTGTTCATTTCAAGGCCGAGCGCGCACCAGGAAGGCATTCCCTTGTCGAGCCGGCCGGCGCAGACCGTCGTGATGAACATCTCCTTCGTGGGTATCGTGCCGCCCTCCTTGAGCGAGACCACGAGCGCCGGCGCAAAGGAGGTGCCGACTGCATACTCGCCGTGACAGCGAGAACAGTTGAGCTCGAACTGCTTCCATCCCTGATACGCGTCAACGTCCAGCGTGTCACGCGGCGCCGGATGGTAGGGATCCGGAGTTGGCGCAGTGGACGCGACAGGCGCAGGGGCCGGTGCAGTAGTCGGCGCTGGCGTGGGCCGAGTCGCGGGCTTGGTGGTGGGCACCGCGGGCGGCTTGGGACTGGGTCGAGTTGTGGCTGTCACCGGGGCTGTGCTTGGAGGCGAGACCGTCGGAGGCGGGGTCGTGGTGTCGGCGGTTGCCTGCGGGGTTGGAGAGGGCACGCTATCGGCCGGTGCCGGGCGATCGGCCTTGGTACTGCATCCGGCCATCAGGGCCAGCGCCAGGCCGGCCAGCAGGAACTTGGGCATTGGGGCGCATTTCATGGGTCGAAGATCGCCTTGCTCCGATTCCGTGCCTCGGCGAGGCCTCGGAGCGTGGCCACGCCGGTGGCGCCGGTGAACACGGCGCCGTTCAGATCGGCGAATTTCAGATTCACGTTCGTCACATCGGCCTGGCTGAAATCGGCCTGCACCAGGTCGGCGTTGCCGAGGTCGGCGCCGTTCAGCTTGGCTCCGATGAGTCGGGCGTAGGAAAAGTCCGCCTTGTAGAGATTGGCGCCGCTGAGGTCGGCGCCGGAGAGGTCCGCGAGCACGAACTGCGCACGCATGACTCCCATCGACTGGTTGCCCGGGTCCGCGCCGATATTGGCACCGGCGAGATTGGCACCGCTCAGGTTCGCCTTGCGCAGCAGCGCGATGATCCGGGTGTCCCGGAGATCTGCTCCGCTCAGGTCCGCGGCTTCCAGGATCGCGGCGAAGAGGCTGGCGGTCCGAAACTTGGCCTGATGGAGATTGGCCCGCCGGAGAGTGGAGACATCAAGATTCGCCCCGACGAAGCTCGCCTCCACGGCAGAGGCGTCGGTCAGGTCACACGAGAAGAGGTTGGCGCTGTCCAGCCGGGCGCCATCGAGGCGGGCCTTGGTCAGGTCGGCCTTGCGGAAGTCTACGCCGCGGAGATCGAGCCCGCGCAGATCGAGCCCGGAAAGGTCGGGGACGCCGTCGTTCACCGAAAGGACGTAGGCGCGTACCTGATCTGCGCTGCGGAGTGAATCGGCGACCGGCCGGCCCGCGACCTGTCCGGCCTGCGCGCCCATCGGCATCCCGCCTACCTCCTGGGCGGAGAGTGCGGGGACGAGGGCGACCAGCAGTGCGGCCGCGGGGACCTGGAGAGTGCGCATCATGCAGCTCCAATCAGACCGAAAACGAAGCGGGCCACGGCAACGCCGCGGCCCCCTGAATGTAGCTGCATGATCCGGTGATCGGTGGACTAGCCCTCCGCCTTCAGCATCGGGCGACCAATCCCGATCTTTCCGTCGGCGCGGCCTTTGACGTACTTGTAGATGCGCTGGATCTTGTCCATCTCGAGGCCGAGGGCGCACCAGGATGGCATCCCCTTGTCGGGGCGCCCGGCGCAGACAGTCGTGATGAAGGCCGGCTCGTCCGGGATCGTCCCGCCTTCCTTCAGCGAGACCACCAGCGCCGGGGCGAAGGAACTTCCGACCGCATATTCTCCGTGGCAGCGGGAACAGTTGAGCTCGAACTGCTTCCAGCCCTGGTAGGTGTCAGCGTCAATGGTGTCCCGCGGCTGCGGGTGCCACTCGTCATGAACCTGCTGGGCGACCGCGGTGGCCACCGCGAGAGTGAGCGCCAAGCTCGAAACGACCAGGGCGCGGCCAATCGTGCGCAATACGGACGTCCTCATCGCAGTGCTTGTTCCTTTCCAAGTGAGTGATCGCCGACCGTGCATTCCTCCAGCCGGCCTCGCTGACGCAGCTACCGTGCCGAGCCGGCCGGCGCTCCCTTCGAAACTGAGTCCGCGGAAATGGGAATCACCGGGATACCGTACTTGGCGAGCAGCGCCTGGATCTCGGGACCCTTGGCATCGATGAACTTCTGCAGGCTGTCCCGGAACTGAGTGTCTCGGCGGCGCACACCCATGCCCATGCTGTAGGCGAAGGGAATCCCGCTGAGGCTGTCGTCCAGCAGCGGGGTCAGCAGGACATCGGCGCCGAGCTGCTTGGCCCAATAGCCGGCCACAGGCCCCCAGACGAAGGCCACGTCGATCGAATCGCTGACCACGGCCTTGATGATGTCGCCGGGGTGGTTTGATCCTCCGGAGTAGGTGGTGCTGAAGCCCTCGAGATTGCCGACCACGCCGTGTGCAGACAGTGCCATCGCCGGGGGAGTATTCTCGCCATCGGCCGCAAAGAGGTGGACGCCGATGCGCATCGTCTTGAGTGCGGGGTCGTCGAGCCCGGTCACCCGATGGGCGGCGTCCTTCCGCTGGACGATGACGTAGCTGGTGCGATAGTAGGGCCTGGTGACCCCCGACATGTCGTAGCCGGTGGGAACCTGCAGGAAGACGTCACAGTAACGGCCGTTCAGCATCCGTATCAGGCCGCGCGGCGCGGCCCACCAGACGTATTCGAGCTTGGAATTCCAGGTCGTGGCGAGCAGCTCCGCAAGTTTGTTCTCGAATCCCTCACCGGCGGCATTCGAGTTGGGGAGGTTGTCAGGATCGGAACAGACGCGAAGGATGCCAGCCTGCATCTCCGCGGGCCGCTGCGCGGCCAGCGGCGTGGACACGCCGAAGACCACCAGGGTGGACAGCAGTACGACGCCGGAAACTGCGCGGATCGGTGTCATCGAGTCGTATACCCCATGCGGCCGGGGGAGAATCCCCGCCGAAGGAGAAGCAGGCGCGGACTGCGCCCGGGAATCAGGCTGCGGAGGACAGGACAGGGGCGGGTCAGAGACCCGCCCCTGTCTTTGAAGCTATCCAG
>JBDTTN010000303.1:0-4204 GCA_039930625.1 Gemmatimonadota bacterium
CGCCGTCGGAGGTCGCGACGTGATCATCAAGAAGATCCAGATGGACCGGATGAAAGAGGCCGATGCCCGCGAGGTGATCCGCTGGGAGGCCGAGCAGCACGTCCCGTTCGACATGGAAAATGTGGAGCTCGACTTCCAGATCCTGGATCCGGAGGGCGAGGGGCTCCAGATGACCGTCTTGCTGGTCGCCGCCAAGCGCGAGCTGGTCGAGAACAAGGTCGCGCTTCTGGCCGAGGCCGGATTGCAGGCGAGCGTTATCGATGTGGATGCGTTCGCGCTCCATAACGCATTCGAGGTCAACTACCCCGATGAGATGCGCGGGGTGGTCGGGCTGGTGAACATCGGCCACGAAATGACCAACATCAACATTCTCGAGGACGGCACCCCGGTCCTGACGCGCGATCTGCCCGTAGGCACCCGGCGTTTCCGCGAGGATATCCAGCGGGAGCGGGGCCTCTCCGCTGAAGAGGCGGATCAGCTGCTGCAGGGCTTCGAGCGGAATGAGATCCTCGATCCGTTCCTGGAGACCCGGGGCGAAGAGCTGGCGGTTGGAATCGAAAGGGCCGCGGCGTTCCTGCAGTCGGCCAGTCGGTCGGCGGGCGGGCTGTCGCGGCTGTGGTTGACGGGGGGCGGTGGACGCATCCCCGGCCTGAACAAGGTGCTCGCGGACCGGCTCCGGCTTCCGGTGGAGCTGGCCAACCCGCTCGCGCGGCTCCGCGTCGCCGAGGGCGTCTTCTCCACGATGAACATGGATGAAGTCTCCCCGTTGCTGATGCTTCCGATCGGTCTGGCGCTCCGCACCGCCGCGTGAGCCCGTTGCCCGGAGTTCGTTACTCATGATGATCACGGTCAATCTCCGACCCGGCCAGAAACGCAAAGCCGCCGGGAGCGGGACCAAGCAGATCCTCGACAGGGTCAAGGGGCTTGGCACAAAGGTCAAGGACCCCTTCCTGGTCGGGTCGGCCGCCGCCTGCATCGCGGTTGCCGCGTGGCTCAGTTGGGCCTTCGTGTCCAACAACACGAAATTCAGCGCACTCGGGCCCCGGCTTGAGGCGGCCCGAGACGACCAGAAGCGGTTCGACACGCTGCTCCGCCAGAAGCGCCGGGCCGAGCTCATCCGCGACTCGCTGCTGGCGCAGATCTCAACCATCCGGGGAGTGGATGGAGATCGCTATGTCTGGCCCCACGTTCTCGACGAAGTGGCCAAGGCGCTTCCGCCTTACACTTGGCTGACGACGATGTCGACCCAGGCGGCGCCAATCGTCGTCGATACGGCGGACACCGCCGGTTCGCGTCGCGCGATGGTCTTCCGGATGGAGGGCCGCACGATGGACCTGCAGGCCTACACCCGTTTCCTGCGGCAGCTGGAGGCATCGCCCTGGCTGTACAACGTCACCCCGCTGGAAGCCAAGACCATTGTCGAAAAGGAGCGGCCGGTGACGCAATTCATCATCACGGCCTCGTTCCAGCGGGCGGATTCGGCCTATATCCGCACCGTCCCGCTCAGTCAGTCGGTGAGGTGACCCATGGCCGGGATTCCGCAGGAACGCCAGGTCCCGCTGCTCCTCGTCATCATCGCGGTGGTGGTGGGGTACGTCGGTTACACCGGGACGGGGCTCGATACCGTCGGCCTCCGGGGTGTGACGCAGACCAAGGACAGCATCACTGCGCGGCAGAAGTCCATCGATTCGCTCGTGACCCTGACCGACAGCGCCAAGCGGCTGCTGGCCAGCGGCAGCGTCGAAGACCTGCGCCGCCGGCTCGAGGGCTACCGCTCCAGTCTTGAGCTGATGCGCCGGCTGGTGCCGGACCGCAACGAGGTCGCCAACCTGATGGACGAGATCTCGACCCGCGCCAAGATCCGTGGCGTCATGGTGGCCCAGTTTCAGCCGCTGCCCACGGAACCCGGCCCGGCGCCGTTCGAGACTTACAAGTACCAGTACTCGGTGATCGGCCGCTACGATCAGCTCGGGGAGTTCCTCTCCGACGTGGCGAGCCTGCAGCGGATCATCGTTCCTGTCGATCTCACGCTGGCCGCGGCGGATTTGACCCGCGCCAAGGCCCTGGGCGACAGTTCGGGCGCGCTGCTCGAGGCGCGCTTTCAGATCCGCACCTACGTGAAGACCGTGAGCCCGGAGGACAAGCCAAGTGGGACCTAACGCGCTTGCCCGAGCGGGCTTCGTGAGCCTGCTCCTCGGCCTCGCCGCGTGTGGCGGCAAGCAGGACGAGGCGACCGATACCATCGATCTCGCGGCGATCCGCGCCCGGCGCGACAGCGCCCACCTCGCGGCTACGCAGGATTCGGCGATGCGGGCCAGGTATACGACCTGTTCTGACTCGGTTCAGGCCGCGCTCATCAAGGCCGCGCACGGCAAGAAGCCCAAGCCCGGTGCTCCGGCCGGGATGATCCCGCCTGAGGTGCTTCAGACCTGCGGCAAGCCGCCCGCGGCTCAGGTGGCGATGATGGGCAAGACCGACAGCGCCATCAAGACAACTGCGGCGAAGATGGACACTGCGCTAAGGACTGCTGCGGCCAAGGTGGATACCGCCGCGAAGAAGGCCGAGTCCGGGGTGACAGCTGGGGCCAGCGCGGTCGCCCCCAGACAGGATCCTGCAGCCAGGGTCGAAGCTCCGGCGAAGCCGGCGCTGACGCCAAAGCAGATCCAGGTCATGCGGGCCGATTCGATCCGACTGGCCAAGGAACGCGCCCGGCAGGACTCCCTGCAGCAGCTGGCGGACCGGGCTCGTCAGGACTCCGTCGCCAAGGCGCAGCGGGACAGCGTCCGGACCGACTCGCTCAGGATTGCGAGGGAGACGGAAGTGCAGCGCGAGACCTTCACCTACGCTGGTGGCGCCCGCGATCCTTTCGCCTCGCTCATCTCCGAGGACAAGGTCGGGCCGGAGTTCAACGATCTGTTGCTGGTCGGTGTTTACCTCGACCTTCGGCGGGCGAACAACAGTGTGGCGGTACTGCGGGACAAGACCAATCAGAAGCGGTACAAGCTCCGCGTCGGTGACCGGCTGGGCCGGCTCAAGGTGGCCCAGATTCGTCAGACGGACGTGGTATTCACAGTCGAGGACATCGGATTCGAGCGGCAGGAGACCCTGTCGCTCAGGAAGAGGGAGGAGCAGACTCCATGACGCGCCAGTATCTGTTCGCACTGGGGGCACTCGCCCTCCTCACCACCGCCCCTGCGCGGGCGGATGAGAAGGGGCCCGCATCCCAGGTCACTGCGGTCAGCGTCGTTGCGACGCCAGGCCACGCCGAGATCGTCATCGCCGTGAAGGGTGCGGTGGACGTCCGCGACTTCGTACTCCGCGAGCCGGACCGGCTCGTAGTCGACGTGGTCGGCGCGACCCTGCAGCGTACCGGGGCCAGCTACGACGGGATCGCCCGCGCCGGCATCACGGATATCCGCTATTCCCAATTCCGTTCCGACGTGGTCCGGATCGCCATCTATCTCGACGGCACCCGGGACTACCGGCTGGAAAAGACGGATGACGGTGTGCGGGTCCGCTTCGGCGCCGACGGCAGCTTCCTCGCGTGGTCCAGCGCCTCCCCGGCCGACATGGAGCCGCCTCCTGCGGTCCGTGCGCCGACCCGGCGCGATCCCGAAGTGGTGATGCCGGCCGAGCCGGCTGCTGCCACGGCGACGGGCACCGTCCCCGCCCCGCGCATCACCGTCACCTGGGATCGCGCGAGCATCGCCGATGTCATTGCGGGATTCGCCGCCTTCTCCGGCCGGACGATCATCCTCGGCAAGGACCTCAAGAGCGAAGTCACCGCCGAGATCAAGAACCAGCCCTGGACCGAGGCCTTCGCGGCCGTACTCGCGACCCAGGGATTGCAGGCCATCGAGCTCCCCGGCGGCATCATCCGGGTCGACTCGCCAGCCGCGCTCTCCGCGCTCGATTCGACCGAGCCGACCACCACGCGAATGATTTCGGTCAACTACGCCAGCGCCAGCCAGCTGCTGACCAGCGTCAAGTCGATCCTGTCCAAGCGAGGAACGGTTGTGTCGGACACGACGACCAACTCGCTCATCGTGACCGAGACTCGTGGCCGCATGGCCGAAGTCCAGGAATTCGTCAAGAATCTCGATGTGCGTACGCCGCAGGTATCGATCCAGGCCAAGATCATTTTCGTGAACCGGACCGACATCGAGGCGCTCGGGCTGCAGTATGACTTCGGCGCTACGAATCC
>JBDTTN010000304.1:0-4178 GCA_039930625.1 Gemmatimonadota bacterium
TGCTCTTCCTCGCCTGGGATGGTCACCGGCATCTGCAGGACCCAGAGGCCAGCGGATTGTTTGGAGGGATCACCTTCGGAGTCCACGAATTCGGGCACCTGCTCTTCGGCTTTCTGGGTGAGTTCATGGCGGTGGCTGGCGGGAGCCTGAATCAGATCCTGATCCCCGTGGCCACGGGCCTGCTCTTCTATCACTACCGCGACTTTTTCGGGATCGCCGCGGCGGGCGCCTGGCTCAGCTCGAGCCTCATCGACCTCGCCCGCTACATCGGGGACGCCCGGGCCTTCGATCTCGATCTGGTCGGCTTCGGCGAGGACTCGGTGCACGACTGGGCCTGGCTGCTCGGCCGCCTCGGCGCGGTCCAGTACGACACCCGCATCGCGGCGCTCACCCGCGGCGCGGCGGTCGTGGTACTGCTGCTGTCTCTGGGGTTTGGCGCCTGGCTCTGCCTGCGAATGGGGTGGCCCCGAGAATCGCCGGCGCCGGCAGAAGGTTGACAGCCCTGGTGTCAACCTGGCGGTGCACTCTTGACGGCAACCGCGCCGACTGTAGATCGGTGCGTGACCTCTCCCCCTCTTCAGGAGTCAACGCATGCCGTCTCTTATGCAGCTATGGGCGCCCATCGTGCTGTCCGCCTTTCTCGTGTTCGTGGCGAGCAGCCTGGTGCACATGGTGATCAAGTGGCACAATGCGGACTACAACAAGCTCGCCAATGAGGATGAGGTGCGCGCGGCGATCCGCAAAGGCAGCCCGGCGCCCGGACAGTACATCATGCCGCACTGCAAGGATCAGAAGGACATGGCGCTGCCGGAGCACAAGCAGAAGCTTGCCGAAGGGCCGATCGCCCTCGTGTGGATCAAGCCGAACGGCTTCAGCGGCATGGGCCCGATGCTGGGCCAGTGGTTCGCGTTCAACGTGGTGGTCGCCTTCTTCGTTGCCTACATCGCTTCGCACACGATCCAGACCGGAACTGCCTATCTGGAGGTCTTCCGGGTGGTCGGGTCGATCGCCTTCCTTGCCTACGCCGCGGGCCAGGTCCCGCCCGCGATCTGGCTGGGCAAGCCGTGGAGCGCCACATTCAAGGATGTGGCAGATTCGCTGCTCTACGCGCTCCTGGTCGCCGGTGCGTTCGGCTGGCTCTGGCCCCGGATGTAAGCCTCAGTAACTTCACTGAAGTTCCGGGCGCGCACGGCGGTGCGCGCCCGCTTATTTTCCAGTCGGTTCTCGAGCCCGACTCACCCTGACCCATCGCCTGCTCATGCGCATTCTCCGTGCTGCTCTGCTTACGCTGCTCCTCGTCATTCCCGCGGCGCTCAGCGCCCAGGATGTGCTGGAGGGCGAATACCCGGGGCTGGAGACCGGGAAGATGTGGACCTTCGACGTGCCGCCCCGTGACTACTGGGCCAAGCGCTACAACTTCTCCCCGTCTGATGGCTGGCTGGAGCATGTGCGACTCGCCGCGCTCCGCTACGGCAACGGCTGCACCGCCTCGTTTGTCTCAGCCGACGGGCTGGTGATGACCAATCACCACTGCGCCCGCGCCTGCATCGAGTCGTCGACCAAGGCGGGGGAGGACCTGCTGACCAACGGCTTCTATGCCGTGAAGCGCGAGGAGGAGCGCGCTTGCCAGGGACTCTTCCTCGACCAATTGCAGCAGATCACCGACGTGACGGACCGGGTGAGCCGCTCCGCCTCGCCCAGGGCGGATGCGAAGACCGCCGGGACCCAGCGGGCCAAGGTCATCAAGGTGATCGAGGACGAATGCGGCGCGACGGAGCCTGACGCCGCCTGCCAGGTGGTGACGATGTACCGCGGGGGCCAGTACAAGCTCTACCGCTTTCACCGCTACAAGGACGTGCGGCTGGTCTTCGCACCGGAGGACCAGATCGCCTTTTTCGGCGGCGATCCGGACAACTTCACCTATCCCCGCTGGAATCTCGACATGAGCTTCGTGCGGGCGTACGTCGACGGCAAGCCGGCCGCGACACCGCAGCACTTCACCTGGAGCCGCAGTGGGACGACCGAGGGCGATCTCACCTTCGTGGTCGGCAATCCCGGCTCGACCGGCCGGCTCAACACGGTGGCCCAGCTCGAATACTTCCGCGACGTGCAATATCCCGCCCAGCTGGACGCGCTCCACCGCCAGATCGAGGCCTATCAGGCCCTCTCCGCGGATACCGCGCGGGCCAAGGCGCTCCGCAACCAGATCTTCGGCCTGCAGAACAGCCAGAAGGCGATCGCCGGATACCAGTCGGGACTGCTGGACCCGCGACTCATGGCGCGGAAGCGCGAGTGGGAGCGCGGATTCCGTGCCCGGGTGATGGCGGATCCCGCCCTGAAGGCGCAGTATGGCACGGCGTGGACGACGATCGCCGGCGTCTACGGTCGCCGGAAGCAGATCGACGTGCGGCGGCGGTACTACTCGTCGGCGGCCTACGGCTCGCGGCTGCTCGGTATGGCGATGGGCACGATCCGCTATCCGGTCGAGACCGCCAAGCCCGATGCCGACCGGCTTGCGCCCTACCAGGACGCGAACAAGGCGAATCTCGAACGGCTCCTCTTCACCGACCAGCCGATCGATCCGGTGCAGGAGCGGGCGCTCCTCACCGCCTACTTCACCGCGATGCAGAGCGAACTTCCCGCCGCCGATCCGGTGCTTCGACAGGCGCTCCGGGGCCGTACTCCCGCGGCCGCCGCCAGCGCGATGGTCGATGCCGCGACCATCACTTCGGTCGACACCAGGAAGGCGCTCGCCCACGACGGCGCTGCCGCCGCCTCGGCTTCGAGCGACCCGTTCATCCAGCTGGCCCGGGTCATCGATCCACTCGATCGGGCGCTGACCCGTGAAGGGACCGACCTGGGCGACCGGGAGGCGCAGGCCAACGAGCAGGTCGCCCGTGCGCTGCTGGCGGTCTTCGGCAATCAGGTGGCTCCCGATGCGACCTTCAGTCTCCGCATTTCGGACGGTGAGGTGCGTCGCTATCCGATGAACGGCAGCATCGCGGCGCCCTACACCACCTTCAACGGCCTCTATGAGCGGGCCGCCGCGTTCGGGGGCCAGCCGCCGTTCGACCTGCCCCCGCGGTGGAAGGAGCGCCGGGACTCGCTCCTCCCCGATACTCCCTTCAACGTCGCATCGACCAACGACATCATCGGAGGCAACTCCGGCAGTCCGGTAATCAACCGCGACGCCGAGGTGGTGGGCCTGATCTTCGACGGCAACATCGAGATGCTGCCGAACCGATTCCTGTTCACCGAACGGGTCGCCCGGTCGGTGTGGGTGGATTCCCGGGCAATCGTGCTCGCGCTGCGCCGGGTCTACGATGCCCATGCCCTCGCCGACGAGCTCGAGTCCCGTGCGGGAGCCCAGCCGGCGATGTAGCGGCGCCGGCGAGCAATTGCCGGGGCGCCGACTCCGGATTCCGGCGCCCCGACAGCCTCCCGACGGGGCGCCCGCTACTCTGCATCCGCCCGGGTGCCGAAGATGGACAGGATGCCATCAACGTCTCGGGACCACCTGATGTCCCTGTCGCCAGGGCGCGCGCTGCTTTTCCTGCTCGCGCTCCTGGCTTCAGCATTCGTGTGGGGGTGGGGGAGCCCGACTGGCACCCAGGCGATCATCTGGCTGCCGACCGGCATAGCCATCGCCGGCCTCTGGATCCTCGGGCTTGAGGGGTGGTGGCTGGTGGCGCTGGCGGCTGCCATCCACCGCTTCACGCTGCACTACGATTCGAGCATGATCCTGGCCAGCGCCCTCGGCAGTACCGCCGAGGCGGTCGTCGGGGTGCTCCTGCTCCGCAGGTTCGGGGTTCGAGCAAGCTTCGGGCGGTTGTGGGACCTGGTGGGACTGTTCGTGGCAGCAGGACTGGCGCCACTGGCGAGCATGGCCTGCAGCCGGATCGCGCGGGGCCTGCTGGGGTCCGGTTTCGTCACACCGCACTATTCCGGCTGGGGTGGCTGGTGGTGGATGAACGCCCTCGGCGTCCTGGTTGTTGTCCCGCTGGCCGGGACCTGGAGCGACACCAGAAGTCTCCCCGTTCGCGCCCGGGTGCTGTCCGAGGGGCTGGCTATCGTTGCCGCCGTGGTCGGCATCATCTGGCTGGTGCTGACCTTGGTGGAGCCCGGGCTGATGGGCATCATCCTCCTGTACCTGACGCTGCCGGTGGCCCTGTACGGTG
>JBDTTN010000305.1:0-4169 GCA_039930625.1 Gemmatimonadota bacterium
CCATCCAGTCCACCAGCGTAGTCCCCAGGAAGCGTGCCGGTGATGCCCCGGCCGCTCCCGGCGCACCGAGCACCGACACCGTTGAGTCGGGCACGCCGAGTTCATTGATGACGATGCCGGTGTGCGCGGGATATCGGCCGGAGAGAACGGTCGAATGCCCGGGCGCGGTCTCCGTCGCGGCGTGATCCTGCTCCCCATTGGGGAAGACCGCTCCCTCGGCGAGGAGCCGCCGGAAGCCTCCCCGCCACTGGCTGGCCCAGCGCTGCAGGTAGTCGCCACGGAGCTGGTCCACCGTCAGGACAACCACAAGTGTGGGCCGGACGGGGGCCGGACCGGCCCCGGTCAGAGCCAGGCTCAACGTGATGGAAATCACCATCACGAGGGACGGTTTCAGGCGAAAGCGGGGCATGTGGCGAAGTTCGGATAGGGATCGCAGTGGTGTGGCGCCGAGGAGCGGGAGTTTCGCAGCACCGCCACGGGGAAGCAACCCTGCTGAATCGAGCGAAGTGATGACCGGAACGGCACTTGAGTTACTGGCACCCTTCTCGCTCTTGTAGCGGCCGAAGGATAATCGTTGTTGGCCGAACCACGAACCGCCCGATAAGAGCACACCCGGAGTGATCCGGGGCCGCAAAACTAGAGGTCTGAGCAGCCAGGACATGTCCTGGCCTTTCAGATAGCTCGGTGCCGAAGGTGGAAATGCGGAGCGTGAAACGGAATCCGACCCTTGTTGAGGGTCCACCGAGTCACGCTTTTTGTGCTATCGGGCATGGGAGAAGAAACCCGTGCCGTTTCATAAGCCTGCCATGTACTGCCTTGGTCTCCTTGGTACGCTCGCCGCCTGCGAGATGCTGGGGCCGCCCAGCGCCCTGCCCGCGAAGGCGCTGCTGGTCCTCCCGCCCGTGGAGTATCAGACCTGGTGGAGTGAGACGGAGGCCTGCTCTGGCCTGTCGGGGAATCTCGACGCGGTCGAGTGGTACATCGTCCCGGACGCTGCGACATTCGAGACCGACGGCGGCCGGAAGGTCGGGCTGTGGAGCCACTCGAATCAGGGCGTCCGTATCATCCTCGCCGGCGACTACGTGGACAACGAGCTGGTCGTCCGGCATGAGATGCTGCATGCACTGCTGGATCGGGAGGGCCACCCGAGCGATTACTTCGAGAGCCGCTGTCAATTGACCTGGGCGACCTGGCACAACCCCGAATAGGCCGATCAGGCCCTGAGAGACCAGCGTCGCCGGTAGGGAATCCACATCAGCAGCCACCAAAGGCCCACGAAAGCGATGGCATAGGCGAGCGAGCCGTTGAGCGGCCCGGCCCAGCTCGCGAAGAGCCGCTCATAGCACCAGCGCTGCAGCGACCAGACTCCCCCCGCCCCGTCCGTCACCCGAACCAGATTGAGCAGCCGCGCCATCACTCCCGATCCCACGAAGACGATCAGCGGATTGGCACCGAAGACATAGGCCGCTCTGGCCCACCGCTCCCAGCCTCGCATATCGATCAGCCAGTAGCAGAGGGCGAGCGTCAGCAGCGCGGCGCCGCCGGTAAACAGCACGTAGGAGCTGCTCCACAGGCTCTTGTTGATCGGCAGCCAGCGACCGGCGATCAGCCCGGCCAGCAGCAGGACAAGGCCCGCCACCAGCATCCCCGACAGCACCCGACCCTGTGGCCGGGTACCGCGCAACCACTCACCGGTCAGCACCCCGATCAGGCAGGTCGCCACTGCGGGGACCGTCGACAACAACCCCTCCGGATCCCACTCCGGCTTCCACATATGCCCCGCGAGCACTCGACTGTCGATGTACTGGGCCAGGTTGCCCACCGGCTCGAACACACCCGCGCCATAGCCTGGCACTGGCACGAGCAGCATCGCACCCGCATAACCCAGCAGCAGGATCAGTGTGAGGCTGATCATCCCTCGGCGGGTGAGGCAGAGATAGGCCGTGGCGGTGCAGAGGTAGACCAGCCCGATGCGCTGCAGCACGCCGGGGATGCGAATGGTCGAGAGGTGGTAGTAGGGAAAGCCGTTGAGGAGGAGACCGAGCAGGACGATGACAAGGCTCCGCAGCGCAATCTTGCGCCAGAGCGCGCCGCGGTCAGCGCCCGCTTCCCGCCTGCGGGTGAACGAATAGACCAGCGCCACGCCAACGATGAAGAGAAAGAACGGGAAGATCAGATCGGTCGGTGTCCACCCGTTCCACTCGGCGTGCTCCAGCGGCGGGTATACAAAGGACCAGCTCCCCGGATTGTTCACGAGGAGCATGGCCGCGATGGTCAGGCCGCGAAAGGCGTCGAGCGATCGAAGTCGCGTCGCGATTGCGACCTACGGGTTGAGGACGAGGGCTGGGAGACTCTGGTCGTTGCCGGACCCGTCGCCGAGCTGGTTGTTGAAGTTGTCGCCCCAGCAGTAGAGCGCACCGGTGCTGGTGACGCCACAGGTATGCGTCGCGCCGGCCGCAATGCTCGTGAAGCCTGACACGCCACCCGGCAGCGATACCTGAGTCGCGGCCTGGCGGTTGTTGAAGTCGCCGGTCCCGAGCTGGCCCGCATCACCGAGGCCCCAGCAGAAGACCTGATTGCTGGTGGTCCGGGCGCAGGTGTGGGCCTGTCCCGCCACCAATTGTGCCACGCTGCTGAGGCCGAGCACCTGCTTGGGCACCAGACTTTCGTTGTTGGTGAGTGTCAGGGTGTCCTGCGCCAGGCGCCCCTGACCGTTGAAGCCCCAGCAGAAGACCGTGGAAGCACTGGTCCGCCCGCAGGAGTGGGTCTGGCTGCTTACCACCTCGACGAAGATGAGATTCCCCTTGATCGTCGTGGGAACCTGGCGCAGCGTCTTGGTGCTATCTCCCAGCTGGCCGAATCCGTTGATGCCCCAGCAATTGCCGACGCCAGTCGTCTTGGTGCCACAAGAATAGAAGACGCCGCTGGTCACCTGGCTGAAGCCGGAGGCGGCTACCTGTGTGGGAACGAGTTTCTGGGTCAGGTTGCCGAGACCCAGCTGGCCGGAGCCGTTTGCGCCCCAGCAGTCGATCGCGCCGGTGGTGGTGACACCGCAGGAGTGATCCGACCCCAGATCGATGGCGGTGAAGACGAGACCGCCAGTGACCAGCGTGGGAATCAGCTTCTGGGTGTTGCTGCCGACACCGAGCTGTCCGCTCGCGTTGGAACCCCAGCAGGAAGCCGCGCCAGTTGAGGTGACACCGCAGGTGTGCCCGAGGCCGGCGGCGATGGAGACGAAGTTGGTGCTCCCCGCGACCGGTTTCGGTGTGGCGTGCGGAGAGGTGGAGTTGTCGCCCAGGGCACCGGTCGAGTTGTCGCCCCAGCAATACGGCACCCCGTCCACGGTCACGGCGCAGGTGAAGCCGCCGCCGCCCGCCACCCGATTCACCACGAAGGTCGGTGAGGCGTTGAAGGTGACGACGGGCAGCGCGCCGACGGTCGCAGTGACGGTGTTGGTCGCCACGGTCTTGCCGAGGGTCCACCCGCCCACGGTCGCGATGCCGAGGCCGTTGGTGACCGGCGTTGCGCCGCTGACGCTACCGCCGCCTGCCGTGACCGCGAAGGTCACGGTGGCGCCGCTGACCGGATTGCCACTTCCATCCACAACCTTGACCTGAGGCAGTGTGCCTGCCGCGATGCCGACTCGGCCTGACTGGCTGGTCACGCTGTTGGCGGTCACGTTGGCCGGTGCGCCGGCGCCCATGAAGATCGCGGTGGACACCGCGGAGGTGAGTCCGCTCTTGGCAAAAGTGAGGGTGTAACTCCCCGACAGGCCGCTCAGGGAGAGGTTGGTGAAGGTCGAGACGCCGCTGGCATTGGTCACGATCGTCGTGGTCCCGCCCAGGGTGACGCCACCGGGTGCTCCTGTCAGGCTCGCCACGATGCTCACGCCCGAGGTCGGCGAGTTGTTGCCGGCCGCATCCCTGAGCTGCACCACCGGCTGGGTGCCGAAGACGATCCCGTTGGAGACCGTCGTCGACGGCTGCGTGGTGACCGCGATCTGCGTCGCTGCACCTGCGGCAAGAGTGATCGCGGTGGAGTTGACCTTTGGCAAGATCGAAGGGATCAATCGCGACCTCTACATCGCGATCGGTTGCGATGTGAGTCGGCGCAAACGAGCCGAAGAGCACCTCCGCCGCGCGGCGCGCACCGATCCGTTGACCGGTCTC
>JBDTTN010000306.1:0-4166 GCA_039930625.1 Gemmatimonadota bacterium
CTGGGCGACGGAGTGCTGCTCGAGGCGAGCTGGCTGCCGCCGGTCAAGATCAACGACATCAAGCCCAACCTCTGGAGCTTTGCGCTGTCGCGCACCGTCCCGATGAACAAGAGCGGGACGATGTTCGTCGGCCGGCTGCACACGACGCTCGGCAGCATTCACGCGCCGATCACCTGTCCCGCAGGTGCATTGGCCACGCCCGGCCCGTGCCTCAACGCCACCAAGTCCAACGACCGGTTCTCCCCCAATATCTTCGGTGTGGAATTGGCGTTCGCATGGCCACTCGCGCAGGGGCGCCTGCGCCCCTATCTGGGTGGCGGATACAACATCCTGCATCCGCGCTTCCAGGTCAGCTACTCCGACTCGCTGGGCCAGCGGAACAACCAGAAGACCAGCGTGAACTTGAGCCGCTGGACTGTGTTTGGCGGTGCGACGCTGGAGCCGATTCGGGGCTTCATGCTGAGCGCCGAAGCCTACAGCGCGCCGTCGGATCTGGTGACGGCACGGGTGCGGGTGAATGTGCTGTTCGGAGGAAAGAACCGGCGCTAGTCGCGATCGGCATGGGGGAACTGCTCCCCCGCGGCGAGGCGCCGCTCCAGTGCGGCAAAGGCGGCGTCGGGGTCATAGGAGGCGTACTGTCCCTTGGCGCGCTTGCTATCGAGCCAGGCACCGAATCCCGATTCCACTGCACCCGCCGAGGTGATCTGCTCGGTGGCGGCTTTCACCGCGAGGTCATTGGCGTATTCGTTCTTCGCGTGGCCCTTGTGGCCGCGCACCCAGGTGTACTGGACGTCGTGCTTGCGCGCGGAGTCGACCAGCACCCGCCAGAGTTCCAGATTCTCGATCTCTCCACCCTTCCGCTTCCAGCCGCGCGCGATCCAGCCCGGGACCCACTCGCGCATCCCCTTGATCAGGTACTCCGAATCCGAGACCAGCAGCGCGCGCAACCGCTTGCCCTTGCCCGCGAGCAGCTGCAGGGCGGCGATCGCGCTGGAGAGCGCCATGCGATTGTTGGTGGTGTCGGGGGCGTGGATGTAGAAGTCGCGCCGTTGCACGGCACCGTTCAACCGGATTTCGATCAGACCGCCGGCGCCACCCGGTGTGGCGCGGTCCTGGCCATTGCCGAGGCAGCTCTCGTCAAGATGGAGGACGGCGATAGGCAGTGGAGGAGCGGGCACCAGGCGAGGCGGGTTGCATGTGGACCAGCACGGGGATGTCGGTGGCCCGCAAGATAACCTCGGTGTGTGAGGGAATCTGCCATCCGCTCTCCTCGCGGTGCGCGCCGACGAACAGCGCATTGGAGCCGAGTCGCGCGACGGTCTCAGGCACCGCGGTCTCCAGGTTTCCGTCGATCAGGTGCATTTCGAAATTGACCTGGGCCACGGACAGCGCCCCCGACGCACGGGCGAGCACCTGGCGCCCCGCCGCTGCTTCGCTGCTCACGTGCAGCACGTCGAGATGGGCGCCCGTGATTCCCGCGAAGCGGGAGCCGAAGGCGAGCGCCATCTCGCTGCTCGGGCCGCCGTCAAAGGCGATCAGCACCCGGTCCATCGGGGTCGGAACTGAACCCGCCACCAGGATCGGGCGGTTCGACCGCCGGGTCAGCTCGCGGGTGTCGGGGCCGAGAGGATCGGCTCCCAGGGCGGCCATCTCGCCGCGGAGGCCTCGGCGCCCCACGACCACGACGCCTACCTGGTCCGCCATCGCACGCAGTATTTCGATGGGCTGACCTTCGCGGATCACCGTCTCCACCTCGAGGCCAGCACGACGCACCGCCCCCGCGGCATCGTCGAGCATCTCCTGTGCGGCCTGCAGCAGGGCGGGGCGCGTCGAAGGCATCGCGGCGCTGGAGTATTCCATCCACGGCGCGCCCAGCGACATCTCCGCGGTATCACCCGGCATCGGTACTACGTGGAGCAGCAGCAGCCGGGCCCGGAAGCGCTGCCCGATCAGGATGCTCTGCGCCAGCGCGACCTGGGCCTGCAGCGATCCGTCGAGGCCGACCAGGATGGAGGTGAACATGAGTGGAGGGTGGGGCTTGGGGAGGGAGGTGTCAAGTAGCGGCGCGGCCGTGGCGACAGGGGGTACGGGGTGAGAAGTGAGCAACCACGAGGACACCGCCACACTCTTCACTCACAGTATCTGGAACCCCTCCACTTCCGTCAGCACGAAGACCAGCTCCTCGCATGTCATCGGCAGCCGGCCGACGACGGCATCGTGGTTGTCCCGGTTGGTCATGCGGGTCGGGATGACGATGTACTCCGTGCCGCGCCGCATGATCGCGACGCGGCGGCCGTCGCGGACCGCGCGCTCGAGCTGGTCGAGCCGTTCGGGAGACCAGCGCATCATGTCAGTCAGTCCTGGTGACGTGAATCGTGCCGACTTCGGTGGTGATCTCACCGATGACGGCCTGAGTCCGAGTTCCCTCTGCCGCGAGCGCCGCCAGCACGGCGGTGAGTCGGTCCGAGGGTACGGCCAGCAGCAGGCCACCGGAGGTCTGCGCGTCGGCGAGCAGCAGGCGATCGACCTCGGTCACTCCCTCTCCCCACCGGACACTCGATGCCGCCTCGAGATTCCGGCGAGTCCCGCCGGAGATCACTCCAGCTCCAGCCAACTCTCTGGCCCGCTCGAGGAGCGGCAGCCGATCCACCACCAGGTGGGCACCGACCCCGCTGCCGTTGACGATGTTGCCGAGGTGTCCCAGCAGTCCGAAGCCGGTGACATCGGTGGCGGCACGGAGTCCATGGGCGAGCGCGACACGCGCGGCGCCGGCGTTGAGTGTCGTCATGGAGTCGATCGTCTCCGCGAGATCCGCCTCGCGAATGCGGTCCCGCTTGAGCGCGGTGCTCAGAATCCCGGTCCCTAGCGGTTTGGTGAGGACGAGCCGGTCTCCCGGGTGCGCGGCTGCGTTGGTGAGCATCCGATCGGGGTGAACTTCTCCGAGTGCCACCAGTCCGGCGAGCGGTTCCAGCGCATCCACCGAGTGGCCGCCCAGGATGGGGCAGCGCGCCATGGCGGCGATCTCCGCCATGCCATCGAGCACCTCACCGAGCAGCTCGAAGGAGAGCTTTTCCCGGGGCCAGCCCACCAGGCTGAGCGCGAACAGCGGAGTCCCGCCCATGGCGTAGATGTCGCTCAGCGCATTGGTCGCGGCGATCCGTCCCCAGGTGCCGGCATCGTCCACGATCGGCGTGAAGAAATCCACTGTGGCCACAAGGGCTCGGTCGTCGCTGAGGCGATAGACTGCGGCGTCATCCCTGGTCGCCGCGTCGACGAGGATGTTGGGATCACCCAGCGTCGGTACATGGCGCAGCAGCTGCGCCAGTTCGGCCATGCCGAGCTTGCAGGCGCAGCCCGCGCCGTGAGAAAGCGAGGTGAGCCGGACGCGGGGTGGCTGGTCGCCAGTCGCTTCAATCACAGATATCTTCCTTGCGTGACTCCCGAAATCATCGAGATCCTCACCGCACTCATGCTGGGCTTTCTCCACGCGCTGGAGGTGGACCACATGCTGGCGGTCACCACCTTCGTCGCGGGGCGGCCGTCGCTGGGCACCGCCGCGCGGTTCGGATTCCGCTGGGGTGTCGGCCACTCACTCGCCGTCCTGGCGCTGGGAGGCATCCTGCTGGTGACCGGAATCCGCTGGCCCGAGCGCTACGATGCAATCGGGGAGGGGGTGGTAGGCCTGATGCTGGTTGCTCTGGGGCTCTGGGCCCTCCGCTCAAGCCGGAAGCTACACCTTCACGTCCCCTCAGAACACGGTGATCATGCCCATCTTCATCTTCATGGAGGTCCGGCGGCGCATGGGCACCCGCATCGGGAGACTCATCCAGAGCCGGTCGAGCATCATCATCCATCGGCGCCTGCGCACGAGCACCGGCACCCTGGCCATGGGATCACGCTGGTGGGGCTGATGCACGGCTTCGCGGGGTCGAGCGGGGTGGTGGCGCTGGTCCCTGTCACTCTGATCCGGCGGGTCGATGTGGGATTCGCCTACCTGGCGGCCTTTGGCGTCGGGGTGACGGCGGGGATGATGGTCTATGCGGTCGTTGCGGCTTTTGCGATGCGGCAGGCGGCGGCGCGCTCGTTGAGGTGGGGGCGTCGGATCACGGCGCTGGTCGGGGTGGCGGGGGTGGTCGTCGGAGTGATGTGGGTGTGGAGAGCGGTGG
>JBDTTN010000307.1:0-4166 GCA_039930625.1 Gemmatimonadota bacterium
GGCTGGGAGGCGTTCGTGAATGAGGCGCAGCGGACCCTCGGCGTTCCCGGCTTTGTCTCCCGGGTCGGCCGACTCCGCACCTGGTCGCCGCAGATGCAGACCGGCAACGCCGGGACGAACCGGCTGGTGACCATCACCGCGACCAGCCACGATGGCACCACCACGATCCGGATCGACGAACCGCTGACGAAGCTCGCCGGCGTGCTCTTTGGGGGATGTGTCGGTGGTCTGGGCGGCGGCGGGACGGGAATCTGGATGGGGATTGGAATGGGAGTGCTGCACTCGCCCTTCGCGGCCGCGGGGCTGGTACTCAGCGCACTCAGCGGGAGCTATCTCCTCGCGCGGAAGCTGTTCGCGCGGGCGGCGGCGAAGCGGCTGGCGGGGCTGGAAGAGCTGCTGGACCGGATGGTCACGGCGGCGAGTGATCCGGGCGGCTGAGCGCGCGGTGTGGAGCGCTGGACGCTGCTACTGCGTTGCCGGTCGGATGCCCCGGCTGCCTGACAAAGCAGGCTGCCTGGAGATGCCGCGCCCACAGCGGCCCCAAGTTGGCGGATCGCCGGCCTTCCTCCCGCGCAGGTGATTCATGCACCGCCCTCCCAAAGCGTGTCACTTCTGGCCGGTGGCCGCCGCCGTCTTCCTGACCGATTGCGCCACCAAGGCAGTGGCTGTACATGACCTCACGCCCGCTCAGGTGCCACACCCGATCGTCGGCGACGTGCTCCGCTTCACACTCAGCTACAACCGCGGCTCCGCCATGAGCCTGGTCGAGGGTCCGCTGGCGACGGGCCTGCTCAGCCTCGCGGCGCTGGTTGCGCTGGTGACGCTCTGGATCTGGTATCGTCGGGGCGGAGCCTCGGCCGGCATCCAGATCACGGCGCTCGCGCTGCTCTGGGGCGGCGCCGCAGGGAACCTGTGGAACCGGCTATGGTCTACGCGGGGCGTGGTCGACTTCATCGATGTGGGTGTGGGTAGTTTCCGGTTCTGGATCTTCAACTTCGCGGATGCGGCGATCACCGTAGGCGCGCTCCTGCTCGCGCTCGTCGTGTCGCGGCAACCATCCCGCCACGGCTGCAGCTGAGCGTCACGCCAAGCTGGCGATGTCCCGCCCGCCGGGTACCTTGATGGACCTCCCCATGCGTCTCTCCTTCGCTTTCGTCGCCACCCTGCTCGTGCTGGGGCCCCGCCCGCACCCGGCCACGCTCACGCCCGCGAAGGTCGCGCGGTGCTGTACCGTGATGATCCGGTCGCGGGTACCCACAGAGAACGACACCGTCTACCTCACCGGAAGCCTCCCGCAGCTCGGCCCGTGGCGCCCTGACGGCCTCGTCATGGCGGGTGCTGGCCGCGACCGCAGTGCGGAGGTGACGGTGCCCCCGGGCACGACCTTCGAATACAAGTTCACCCAGGGTTCGTGGGACCGGGAGGCCCTCGCCCCCAACGGCATGGTACCGGCTAACTATCAGCTTGCCGTCAACAGCGATACGACCGTCGTCCATGAGATCGCCGCCTTCAAGCGGGGGCCGGCGGACTACCTCGCCGACTGGCAGGGTTCCGGTGTCCTGGGCCGGCTGGTGTATTGGAAGGATGTGCCGTCGGCGTTCCTCCGCTACCGGCGGAACGTCGAGATCTGGCTCCCGCCGGGGTACGACGATTCGACCGCGACACGCTATCCGGTGCTCTACATGGCCGACGGGCAGAATCTGTTTGACCCCCGACTCTCCTATGGTGGCGTGGACTGGGGGGTCGATGAAGCGATCGTGCGGCTGGTGCAGCGTGGCGTCATTCCGCCGGTGATCGTGGTCGGGGTCTGGAATTCCCCGGCGCGGTTCCAGGAATACTCCCCCTGGCACGATGCACCCAACTACGCCCGGTTCCTCATCGAGGAGCTGATGCCGAGGGTGAACGCGGGGTTCCGCACGCTGACAGGCCCGGGCAACACCGCCGTAATGGGTTCTTCGATGGGTGGGCTGCTGTCGTTCTATCTGGTGTCGCACCATCCGGAAGTCCTCGGAGCGTGCGGCTGCGAGTCGACGCACTTCCCGCTCTCGGAGGCGGTGGCGGCCCAGGTCATGCCCGACGTTGCCACCTCGGCGAATCCGGACACGACCCCCTACGTTCTCCGCGACATCCAGGCGGGGCTCACGGTTCCCCGCAGCGCCCGCTACATGTTCAACTTCGGCAGCCTCGGACTCGATTCCGCCTATGCGCCGACCCACGACGCGGTGCGCGCGTGGCTGTCGGGTCAGGGTCTGGTCGAAGGCCGAGACTTCGTAGTGCGTCGCTATCCCGGCGCCACTCACAACGAGGCCTCGTGGCGGGCGAGGCTCGAGGACCCGTTGATCTTCCTGTTTGGCAGGCACGGTGATCGGTAGCAGTCAGCGGTTAGCGGTCAGCCGTCAGCGGTCAACCGTCGGCCGTCAGCGGTCAGCCGACAGCAATTCCTGCGAGGCATTGAGGCGTATGCAGCTGTTTCGTACCGGCTGGGCCAGGCCCACGGCCGGGTTGACCGCGATGCTTGCCATGGTCATCGGCGTGGGGTGCGGCGGGGAGAGCCCCAAGCCCACACCCGCTGCGACGGCGAAACTCGGCGTCCCGGCGTGGACCGGCGACGCGATCTGGTACCAGATCTTCGTCGAGCGCTTCCGCAACGGCGACCCGCACAACGATCCGACGCCGCACGACATCGAGAGCTACAGCCCGGACGGGCTGCCCCAGGGATGGGCGGTGACGCCGTGGACCCAGGACTGGTACCGGCAGGAGCCGTGGGCCAGGGCCACCGGCAGGGACTTCTACGGCACCGTCCAGGCCCGGCGCTACGGCGGCGACCTGCAGGGCGTCCTGGACCGGCTCGACTACCTGCAGGACCTCGGCGTGACGGCGCTCTTCCTCAATCCGATCAACGACGCCCCCTCGCTGCACAAGTACGACGCCCGCAACTACGCCCACATCGACCGCAACTTCGGCCCCGATCCCCGCGGCGACGAGGCGATGATGGCGGCGGAGGATCCGGCCGATCCGGCCACCTGGAAGTGGACGGCGGCGGACAGCCTGTTCCTCACGCTGGTCCGCGAGGTCCACCGCCGCGGCATGCGGATCATCATGGACTACTCGTGGAATCACACGGGGACGAGCTTCTGGGCGTGGCGGGACGTCCTCGCGCACCAGCAGCAGTCGCGCTTCGCGGGGTGGTACGAGGTGCAGCGGTTCGACGACCCGGCGACGCCTGATACCAATGAATTCGCGTACCGCGGCTGGGCCGGTGCGCCGTCACTGCCGGAGTGGAAGAAGCTCGGCCGCCCGGAAGGCGCGACCCATGGTGCCATCGAAGGAAACCTGGTCCCGGGCGTGAAGGACCATGTCTTCAGCGTGACCCGCCGCTGGCTCGACCCCAACGGCGACGGCGACCCCTCCGATGGCGTGGACGGCTTCCGCCTGGACGTCGCCGACGTGGTGCCCCTCGGCTTCTGGCGCGACTATCGCCGCTTCGTCCGGAGCATCAACCCCGAGGCGTATCTGGTCGGCGAGATCTGGTGGGAGCACTTCCCTGACAAGATGTGGGATCCCGCCCCCTGGGTGGGCGACAGCGTATTCGACGCGGTGATGCACTACCAGTGGTACGCGCCGACGCGGCGCTTCTTCGCGGGGGCACCACCGGCACTCTCGGCCAGCGGCTACGCCGCCAGCCTTGACTCGCTCGGGAGCGGCATCAGCCCGGCGCATCAGCGGGCGATGATGAACCTGACGGCGAGCCACGACACACCGCGCTTCAGCACTTCGATCTACAACCCGGGCCTCAACAAGTTTCACGCGAACCCGCGCGAAGATCCCAACTACAGGATCGACCGCCCCGACGACCGCACTCGCCGGATCGAGGCGATGATCCTGGTGCAGCAGTTTACCTGGCTCGGCGCGCCGCACATCTGGAACGGGGACGAGGTTGGCATGTGGGGCGCGGACGATCCGGACGAGCGGAAGCCGCTGGTGTGGAGCGACCTCATCTACGAGGACGAGGTCACCCATCCCTTCGGGAAGCCGCGGCACCGCGACAAGGTGGTGCCTGACACGGCGCAGTTCCGGCTCTATCGCGACCTGATCGCGCTCCGGAAGGCTCACCTCGCGCTCTTCGCCGAGGGGAGCGTCCGGTGGCTGGTGACCGACGACACGCG
>JBDTTN010000308.1:0-4159 GCA_039930625.1 Gemmatimonadota bacterium
GACTGCACCGGCGGCGGGGGGGTCGGGACCGGGACGATCGGCGGCAGCATCGATGTCCATCCGGGGACCGGATTGGTGCTGGTCAACGTCACTGCCACTTCGAGCCCGAGCGGGCAAGTCGTCACGACCCAGCCGAGTTCGAGCGGCCAGTTCAGCTTGACCATCGCATCGGGGCAGGTCACTGTGGCGCCCGCCTGGTTGCCCCCCAGCTGCACGGGAGGCCAGCCGCAGGCGGTCACCCTGGCATCGGGGGGCAGCCAGGGCGTCAGCATCATCCTCGACTGCCCGCAGCTGTTCTATGGGCGCGTAAGTTCCCCAACGCTTGGCCGCCTGGACGGTGTGACGATCTCAACCGCGGTCCCCATTGTTTCTACTCAAACAAGTGCCGGCGGGAATTTCAGTATCGACGCTTCCCAGCTAGGCATCGGCCAAGTCTTCGGGGGGACAGCAACATTCAGTATCACTGGCGGACTCCCCCAGGGGTGCGTGGTACCGGCTCCAATCACTGCCTCGGTGGGCGGCTCGTTTGGTGGGGGAAGCTGGTTCGCTCTGGTCGATTTCTCAGTCACCTGTACCTAGGAGAGAGTTGTCATTATGAGCGCGCAGCGCGAAGGATCTCTTCCTGCCAGAAGGGATCCTTCGGTCGCCCCGCTCCCTCAGGATGACAGCATGCGAGGGCAAGGTGCCGGGCCGCCCTTTCCCCCTCATTCGCCGAAGCGTGATTCAGACTGCATATTGGGGATCGCCCCTCCGGGATACCCATGCCGCATACCGAACCGTCCGAACCAGCTGGGCCGCAGGCCTCGACGGAGGAGCAGTTCGCGCTCCTCTATCGGGAGCTGCACGGCCTGGCTGAGCGGCACCTCCGACGCCAAGGTGCGGGGTTCACCCTCGGCACCACCACGCTGCTGCACGAGCTCTATCTGCAGCTCTCCGATCGCAGCGGACTGCAGTTCCCCGATCGGTCCCGCTTCCTCGGCTACGCCTCCCGCGCGATGCGTGGCCTCGTCATCGACTACGCCCGGCGCCGCGCTGCGGCCAAGCGCGGCGGTGAGTTTCTGCTGTTGCCCCTCGATCAGGAGCAGGCGCCCGATCCCGAAAGCGACGGCGATACCCTCGCCTCGCTCGGCACCGCGATCGACGGGCTGGCATCCGTCGATCCCGCGCTGGCCGAGCTGGTGGACCTGCACTTCTTCTGTGGTTTCTCGTTCGTCGAGATCGCCGGGCTCCGCGGGGTGAGCGACCGCACCGTGCAGCGCGACTGGCAGAAGGCGCGGATCTTCCTGCATCAGGAACTCACTCCCATCCTCCACGAAGCCGAGCCGGAGCCGTGAGTGTCGCCTTACCCGCCAGCATTGCGATCTAGCAGTACCAACCGTCCTCCGTCGAGTCGCCCCGCGATGCCTATCCGATGACCCGATTCAGCCAGCCCGAATGGGCGACGCTCAGCCGACTGCTTGATGAGGTGCTCGAGCTGCCCGCTGAGGCACGCCCCGCCTGGCTCGCCGAGCGGCGGCGGAGTCATCCGGAGCTGGCGGACCAGCTGGTGGAGCTGGTGAATCGGGAAGGGCAGCTCGAGCGGGATGGCTTCCTGGGAGAGGGCCAGTCCCCCGCGCTTCCGCCGGTGTCCACGCTCGCGGGCCAGAGCCTCGGCGCCTACATCCTCGAGCGACCGCTCGGTCAGGGCGGCATGGGGTCGGTGTGGCTGGCGCGCCGGAACGACGGGAGGTTCGAGGGTGTCGCGGCGATCAAGTTCCTGAGCCTCGCGGTGGCGGGGCCCGCGGGGGAGGCGCGCTTCCGGCGCGAGGGCAGCGTCCTCGCCCGCCTGACACATCCCAACATCGCGCGGCTGCTGGATGCGGGAGTGACCCCGGCGGGACAGCCCTACCTGGTGCTGGAACACGTCGACGGGCTGCCGCTTGACGCCTGGTGCGACGCGCACCGGCTGCCGATCGAGGGGCGGCTGCGGCTCTTCGAGCAGGTGCTGGCCGCGGTGGCGCATGCGCACGACAACTTCGTCGTGCACCGCGACATCAAGCCGGCCAACATCCTGGTGACCGAAGACGGCACGGTCAAACTGCTCGACTTCGGGATCGCCAAACTGCTGGAGGAGGGTGGGCGGGCGCCGAGCCCGCTGACCGGATCGCACGAGGCGGTGCTCACCTTCGAATACGCCGCGCCGGAGCAGATCCGCGGCGACCCCATCAGCGCCGCAACCGACGTCTACAGCCTGGGGGTGGTGCTCTACCAGCTGCTGGCGGGCCGGCATCCGACCGGCGCCGAGGCGCACACCCCCGCTGAACATGTCGTGGCCATCCTGAACACCGACCCCGGCCAGCTCTCCCGGGCGGTGACGCCGAGCGCGGCGCTCTCCCGTCAGGCAGCCGAGCGGCTGGCCGCGGCGCGCGCCGCCTCGCCCGACAAGCTCTCCCGCATCTTTGCCGGTGATCTCGACAACATCCTGGCTCGTGCCCTGCGCAAGAACTCGGCGGAGCGCTACCCGACGGTGCGCGCCTTTGCCGACGACATCGAGCACTACCTGGCGAATGAGCCGGTCTCGGCCCGGCCCGATGCGTGGAGCTACCGCACGGGGAAGTTCATCCGCCGGCATCGTGTCGGCGTGGCCAGCGCCGCAGTGGTGCTGCTGATCCTGATCGGTGCGACCGTCATGACGGCGCTCCAGGCGCGGGAGGCGCGGCGGCAACGGGATGGTGCGCTCCGGGAGGTACGGCGCCAGCAGGCGATGAATTCGGTGCAGAAGGTGCTGGCGGGTGACGCGCGCGGGCCGGATGGACGACAGCTCCTGCCGGCTGAGCGGATCGGACTCGCTCTGCGGGTGCTCAAGGGGGGATTCCGCACGGAGCCCTGGCTGGTCGCGGAAGTCATGGCGGATCTCTCCGGCAACTTCTACGAGAACGGCGACCGGGAGACTCAGCGCAGCATCCTGGCTCAGGCGCAGCGGATGGCCCGGGACGACCACCTCCTGCCGCAGCTTGCGCTCGCCTCGTGTCTCCGGGTCTATAGCTTCGCGTACGATGATGTCTTTGACTCGGCCGCCACCGACCTCGCGGAAGCGAAGTCCGCGATGGCGCAGTCCCGTGACTTGCCGGGCGAGATCGAGATCGCCTGCCTCGACGCCGAGGGTCAGCTTCTCGTCGAGAAGGGGGAACCCGACAGCGCAATCCCGCTGCTGACCCGCGCCGTGCAGCGGCTCGATGCCGAAGCCGGTGCGAGCGCCCCGCTCACCACCGATCGCCCGCAGTTGCTCAACGACCTGGCACAGGCGCTGCGCGCCGCCGGCCGGATCCGCGAGGCGAGTGAGTATCAGCGCGGTCTCATCCGCGACCTTGACGCCGCCGGCTACGCCACGACCGAAGTCCTTCCTAACGCGCTGTCGTTCCTGATCGCCTCACTCAAGGATCTGGGCGAGGTAGCGACGGCCGAGTCGCTGGCGGCTGGCGTGGTGCGGGAGCAGGAGGCGGTGAATGGGGCGGGGCAAGCCTCGGCGTTCATGGGGTTCACCCTCGGGATCGGTCACCTCCGTCTGGAACGGCTCGACTCCGCGGATTTCTGGATTGCGCGCGCAATGCGCGATACGACGGAGGGGGCAGGCGGGATCTCCTACTGGATCCCGCCTACGCTCGCGCAACTTCGGCTGGATCAGCATCGGCCGCAGGAGGCGGGTGGCTTCATCGCGCGGATTCCCCACGCCAGCCGCGCCCACGAAATGCTCATCGACCTGTACCAGGCTCGAAAGCATCGGGAGGAGCGCGACTCCGCCGGGGCGCCGCTGCTGCTCGAGAATGCCATCCGGAAGAATTCTGGAACCGGACCTCGGCTTCCGCCCGACCTGGCGCTGCCGCTCATCTTCGCCGCGCAGTGGCGGCTGGAGGACCGCGACCCGCACGGCGCCGATTCCCTGGCCCGGCGGGCGCGGGAGGCGGCGGCGGTGGATTCTCTCGCGCTGACCAGGAGCGCGTTCGTCGGCCGTGCCGAACTGATCCTGGCGGAGGCAATGGCGCGCGAGAATGATTCGGCCGGCGCGCGGACCGCCGCGGAGCGCGCGATCGTTGCGCTGAGTCACGGCTTCAGTGCCGATCACCCGCGTACCCTCCAGGCCATCGCCTTGCGAGACAGCCTCACGCGCAAGTGAGGGGAT
>JBDTTN010000309.1:0-4159 GCA_039930625.1 Gemmatimonadota bacterium
GAGCAGGGCGGCGTCGGGATGCATGCCTAGGCGTCGGCCGCCGCGATCAGCTCGCGCGCGCGGGCGATATAGGCATCGTACGCCTTCCCCCAAAGCCCGGAAGTCCGTGACTTCTTGGGAATGTTTTCGATCAGCTCGAGTAGCGGACGGAGCTTTGGATCGGCATAGTCCGCGGCTTCAAGGCCCTCGAGCACGCTGCTGCGGGGAATGAGCCCTTCGAGATAGGCACGTGCTCGCACCGCGATTTCGTGCCTGCGATCGCTGCGGGAGTCAGGGGGCATGGCGAAGTTCCGTTCTGGCGCAGAGTGCTGTGTTGCGGTCCCCACTGCAAGATAGCAGGTGCCGCCGCCGCCGAGCGAGGCTGACCGAACTACTGGCTGGTGGCCGGCGCGCGGTGCCTGAGGGCCTCCGACAGGCCGGAGACGATTTCCACCGCGCCAAGGACGCGGAGCTGGCTCTCCACGCTGGAATCGGTCGGCTCCACCTCCGCCGTACTCACCCGGCAGAGCACCTGACTCAATACGCTGAGTCGGGTCGAATCGTGGGCGGTGAATGCGGAAAGCGTAATCACCAGGCCGGGCGACTCGGTCCCGTGCCACGGCTCGCTCTCCGAGCCGGGGGGCCAGGTGAAGCGGGGCGCGGTAATGCGGGCTGATACCGGGGTCGCCGCAGTCCATTGAAATCCATGGGCACTCAGCACACTATCGCCCACCTGGTAGAGCGTGGCCAGCGGGACGGCGACGGTCGCATCAACCCGGATGCTCTTGTCGTCCGCTGAACCGTTCGGACAGCCGACGGGACTCTGCGCGCGGAGAAGCCGTGCCAGGAGCGAGACGGCAATGAACCCCAGCACCACGGTACGGAGCGCGGGGGTCATTGGCGCGGGCCTGCGGAGGTATCCTGACCTCGGGGCACCGACCGCCGGGGAAGTTGTCCAAGGTGGTGACGAGCGTGCAGCTCCAGCAGCCGTAGCGCGATGGGGAGGGGGAGCCGACCGAAGTACGGATGGGTAATCTGACAGTGCGTCGCGTCCGGGTGGGCCGCAACAGTCACCTCGAGGTCGCCTACAGCGCGGTCGAGTGCGGTCAGGGCATCGGTCTGTTGCTGGGGCGAGGAGGAGGGCCGGGTCTCACGCGGGGCGATGGCTCCCTGCGGAAACTCTCCAGTTCGAAGCACCCGGCGCAGGAAGAGAGTCCGTGCCACGAAACGCTTCCACGGACCGAATGCCTCGGCCATATGCGCCCGCCCACCCGCGTCGGCCGTGAAGGCGCCGATGTACAGCGCGACATGCTCGGTGATCTGTGCGGGCGACCAGCGTGAAGGCCCGGGCGAGCGCAACCAACTCTGGGTATCGAGGCGACCGGCTGCCGACGCGAATTCGCGGACGGCGGTGCGGTGATCTGCGAGGGGTACGGCGTGCGCTGTCGGCTTCCGGATCATCGACCCATTCTCCCCCGGCCCAATGTCATGGCCCGGCTGCTGTCGCGCCAGTGGTAAGGCTCCGGAATCACACTCCGCCCTCTTCGGAATCGGATACAGCGGCAACCGTCAGGCTGCGCCGCTCCAGCAAGATGGTATCCCGCCACCTGCCGCCGAGCTGCGCGATGCGTTCGCGACGGCCCACCAGTCGGAAGCCGCACACCTGGTGGAGCCTGAGACTCGCGGCATTCTCGGCGAACACTCCAGCCTGGAGCGTCCATATTCCACTCGACTCGGCGCTTTCGACCAGCCCTTCCAGCAGCCGGCGGCCGATCCCTCCGCCTCTCGCACGCTCCGCGACGTACACACTGATCTCGGCGACGCCGGCGTAACAGGCGCGGCGAGAGACCGGACTCAGCGCCGCCCAGCCGAGGAGTGCGCTACTCCTTTCAGCGACCAGGCGACTGTAGCGCAGGTGTCCCGCATCCCAGTCGGCCCACGACGGCACCTTCGCCTCGAAGGTCGCGGTCCCGGTCGCGATGCCCTCGGCGTAGATCCGGGAGACCTCGGGCCAGTCGTCCGGCGTCATCGGTCGGATGGCGGTGGCGGAGAGGTCGCCGCCTCCGCTCATGACTGTCGGGGTGCGTAGAGGATGACGAGCGCCCCGGCGAGCCCGAGTGCCGCTCCGAGCAGGTCCCATCGGTCGGGGCGGCCGCGATCGAGCAGCACGAACCAGGCGAGCGCACCGACCAGGTAGACTCCGGCGTAGGCGGCAAAAGCGCGACCGGCGAAGGCTGCGGGTGCGCGAGTCAGCGCCCAGGCGAAGCTGAACAGCAGCCCCAGACCCGCGACCAGCCACCACGCCGGCTGCTGGTCCCGGGCCCAGCGCCAGACCGCGAAGCACCCGAGGAGTTCACAGACCGCCGCCAGGATGAGCCAGGGCACGCACCCCCCGCAGGGCTGAGGATACCGCGAACGAAAGTCCTTCTGCCGCGGAGGCCGGGCGCTCGATCAGCGGGAGCCCGGTCCCGTGTCAGGCGGACTTGGAGGATGTGCGACGAATCAGCCCGATGATGCCGAAGCAGCCGAGGACGATGCCGGCGAGTCCGGTCCGGGAGCGCTCCTGGCGCTGGCCCGCCAGCACCACACCGGAGTCGAGGACGACAGCTCCGTTCCGCGTGAGACGGAGCGCGGTGGCGGTGTCGGACTCAGACCGCCAGCCGAGCAGCGCCTGCAGGGTATCGGCGGCGTGCAGCGAATCGGCGAGCGCCGCGAACTTCGGCGGCAGCCGGAACACCCTCGCGGTCGGAGCCTTGGGGAGGTAGACCGCGATCGCCCTCGTCGGGATACGGCGTCCGAAGATGCCTGGAGCGCCCGAGGGCACCACCTGGACGGAGTCGATGATGCCGCTCATGACTGCGCTCGGCGACATCGGGGCTTGCGCAATCATCCCAAAGCCGAAGACCACCGCCCCCGCAACGAGCAAGGCAATCGCCAGCCGAAGCGACTGCACCGGCGCAGGCTGGGCGGGTGTGGGAGCTGCAGCCGGCGTGGAGCCCGCGCCCCTGGACGGTCGTGGCTCTGGACCGCCCCCGCTCACCGATGCGCCGAGTCTCCAGCCTCGGCTGGCTTGCCGCCCGCGCCGGCGCGCTTCACCGCGAACTTAATCTTCGCGACCACGTTCACCGAGGTGCCTTGCTTCACCTTGAAGACCACGCCCTCCGCCGAGGTGGCGGATTCCGAAGTGATCTGGACGAACTCCTGCTTCCGCGATCCGGCGAGCCCGCCGAAGAGCAGCTTCTTGCCGACACTGGCGTCGCGGACCTGGACATCCTGCGTCACCTCGGTGATCGACGCGACGGGGATGGCGAAGATCAGGTTCCCGTCCTTGTTGACGAAGCGCAACTCCTGGGGCCCAAGCACAAGGGTGCCCTTGGCCTTGTCCGCGACCCCATCCTTGCCGGCGATGTACTCGACATCAGAAAACATCTCCTGGGCCCGAAGCTGCGCGGCGGTGCCGAGGCACATCACAGTGAGCATGAGCAGGAACGAGTGGCGCCGCATGGACACTCCCTTTCAGCTGAATGATTCGCAGTGGTCTGGGGCTTGGGCTAACCTAGCATGGACTGGGCGGTATGTCGAAGGCTTCAGCGCTTTCGGTGGGGGGTGACAAACTATTGTCCCGCGGCCATCGAATCCTCCACCGCGACGCGGGCCCGGGCGCTGTCGGAAGCAGCCATCGCCTTCTTTACGACCGGTGCGCCGGGCACTTGCGACTGTCCGATAACGCTATCGGTCTCTCGCTCGGTTCGGCCGGTGCTGGTCTTCGTCCCAGAGGTACAGGCCGCCAGGCTGAGTCCGAGCAATGCGGCGGACAGGATTCGCTTCATGCGATCACCTCCTGGGGGAGTCCGGGCGGATGCAGCGATCAGTCCGGTTCGGGCACGCGCCCAGTCAGGGTCACGACCTTCAGCCATGCCTCGGCGGCGGCGAGCGCGCGGGCCTTGCTGCCGTACTTGGCGTCACCGAAGTACTGGTGGAAGCGGGGCCGGTACCCGTTCTTTGTCAGGCGGTGTCCGAGGCGGACGACGTAACCCTTGGCTCGCGGGTAATCGAGACGGACAATTCCGGGCGAAAGCCGGCGGCCGCGCCGGGGTCGTGGCAGCGGGACCTTGAGTTTCGGTGTCCGCTTTGCCGCGGCCTTCCTGGGCTTCAGTGCCCGTCGGGGACGGGCGAGCTT
>JBDTTN010000310.1:0-4159 GCA_039930625.1 Gemmatimonadota bacterium
CGCCCGATGTCCCACCCGAAATGAAGGAGGTGATCCATTGTCTAGTGAGAGTTGCGTCGGTGGCTCGAATAGGGCAAGCGATCGCCTGGTGAGCTGCTGATCCTCGAATGGCCGAGGTAGTTCTCGGCTGCGCTGACCCGGGGGTCGCCTCGAGTCCGATGCATTCTGACCGCGCCGTGTTGGAGCCGTGATTGTTCGCGGCCTCCACACGGCGCGGTTCACTTTGCAGAGGGAAGCGGCATTTCGGTCGCCCGGAACACTACCCTCTCTGCCTGCGTAGATTCTCCCCATGGCCTCCACCTACTGGCGCGACACGCGCGCACCGCGCTACAGCCTGCTCTTCGCCTTGCCGCTGCTGCTGCTCTACGAGTTTCTCGCCCGGATGCTCTCGGGTGAGGAAGGAGTGCGCAACGGCGCCGATGTGCTGCTGAAGAGCCTGTTCCTCATTCTCGGCGGCAGGCATGGCCTGACCGCCTTCGCGGTGGTGTTGTTTGGAACTGGGATCGTGCTGGTGGTGCGTGACTGGAAGCGAAGTGGGGCCCCACGAGCGGGATTTTTCGCCGGGATGCTGGGCGAATCCGTGCTGTACGCGGCGATCTTCGGGTTCGTCACCAGCACGCTCACCGGGCTGATCCTGAATGGGCCGAGTGCGCTGGCGATCGTGCAGGCGAAGGGACTCAGCTTCCCCACCGAGATCATGGTCTCGCTCGGTGCCGGGATCTACGAGGAGCTGCTCTTCCGGGTGGTGCTGGTGTCGGCGCTTGCGAAACTCGCGTCGGCGGGATTCGGCTGGCGGCCCTGGGTCGCGGGGAGCTTCGCGACGGTGGTCGGCGCCTTCATCTTCAGCGCCTTCCATTATATCGGGCCGCTGGGAGACTCCCTCGAGCTGGGCTCCTTCGTCTTCCGCATGATCGCCGGACTGCTGCTCAGCGGCCTCTTCCTGATCCGGGGCTTCGGGGTCGCGGCATGGACCCATGCGCTGTACGATGTCTTCCTGACGCTGCGGGGGTGGTAGTGCCGGGCGACCACGCGGGCCGCCGCTGCTCGTGGTGAGGATGGCCGACCACCAGGCTCGCCCTTGCCGCTCTGCTCGCTGCCTACTGCTTCTTGGCCGTCCGCTCCTTGACCAGCGAATCCAGAATGCTGCGGTAGGTGGCGATGGGCGCCGCGCCGCGCAGCATCCCTGCCCCCTCGATATACACCGTCGGCGTACTCGACACCCCCGACTTCGCGGCGCCCTCGGCTTCGGCCTGCACCCGGTCCCGGGTCTCGTGATTTGTCAGGCATGAGGTCATGTCGCTCCGCGGAATACCCACGGAATCGGCAAGCGTGATGAGGAACGGTCCCGGATCCTTGAGCGGCGCCCACTTCTCCTGATAGGTGAAGAGCAGGTCATGGATGGGCCAGAACTTGTCGAGGGCCGCGGCGCACATGCTGAACTCGGCGGCTGCCGCGGCGTTGGCGTGAATCTGCGTCAGCGGGAACTGGAGGAAGATCCAGCGTACCTTGCCGGTGGCGATGTAGTCACGGTCGATGATCGGAAAGGTCTCGACCGCCTGCCTGCGGCAGAAGGGGCATTGGAAGTCGGACATCTCGTAGACGGTGACCGGCGCGCTGGGAGAGCCCTTGGTTCGCTGGCCGATCAGCGGGTCGAGCTGCCGCCGCAGCGAGGCCGGCACTTCCATGCTGCCCGAGTCTGTCTTGGACTCGACCGGCACCGCTGCCGGCTGGGGAGCAGGCACCAGGGCGGCGCCCGCCGGCGCAGCCCTGCCGAGGAGCATGACTCCGCCTCCGACGCTCAGCAGGGAAGCAAGCGCGAGCCAGACGAATACTGGACGATTCATGCCGGTTCTCCGGAGGGAAGACATCAGTAGCGTGGCACGCGGCGGCCGCTGGCGCGATCCAGCGTCAGGCGCTCCCCCTTGACGCGAACGTTCCAGTACCACTCGCTGTTGGGGTCCCAGGTGTCCCAGGAGCGGGCATAAATCCACCAGTCCCCGGGGGGCAGGCGGAGGGTGACCTTGCCGGTGGCGTCGGTGCTGTCCGCGATCGGCTCCCGCCCGATCCCGGTGCCCAGCACCTTGGTGAGGCTGTCGTAGCCCCGATAGGTGCTATCTTCCCACCGGCTCATGAGCTGCCGAAGCGAATCCAGCGGCGGGCCGACGCGGATGCGGTACTCGCCGAGCCGGTGCTGGGCATCATCGCGGAGGTGTTTCACCGCGGCGAAGCTGTCGGAGGCTGCGGCGAATGCCCGGTAGAGGGAATCGTACGCCGGGCTGGAGCGGGGCAGGGAATCCATCACCTGCTTCCGCATGGTGAGGGAGCGGTCCAGCGAGGCGAGCCGGTAGGCGAGGGCGGCGTAGGCAATAAACGGCCCGCGAAATATCTGAAACAGGCTGTCCATGGGGCGCGTAAGCGCGACGGGCTTCGGACTCCGCGCTTCCAGCATCTGGAGCAGGCTGTCACGGTCGTACGGCAGAGCCACGAGGCCGAGATGCGCCACCGGCGCATCCACGGAATCAGGACCGGGAATGGCAACTTCGATCTGGACCTCGCGACCACCGCATGCGGTGAGCGCGAGCAGCACGACAGACAACCAGCGAGACACAGGCACCGGGCTTGGTTCGGGACGGCGGAAAGCTACCCGCGCGCTCTGGCTGCTTCAACTCGTCCCCACCTTGCTCGCCGCGCAGCAGTCCGCGGTGCAGCAGCTCTTCCCTGCCAAGGCCTCCAACTACCTCACCGACGTGGCCGGCGTCATCGACGACGCCTCGGCCGCGACGATCAACGATCTGGCGGCGCGGCTGCGGACGGCGACGGGGGCGGAGCTCGCGGTGGTGACCCTGCCGACCATCAAGGACCGGGCTCCCGGGGACGTCGCGCTTGCAATCGGCCGGACATGGGGCGTCGGCGCGCAGGGCGAGGCGGGAGACTCGGCCAAGAACGCCGGCATCGTGCTCCTGCTGGTGCCGCGCACTCCTGAGCACAAGGGCGAGATCTATCTGGCCACCGGCCGAGGTATCGAAGGAATCATCACCGACGCTACGGCTGGCCGGATCACCGATCTGATGCTCCCCCAACTCCGGGAAGCCCAGTGGGGTGCGGCCCTGGTGCTCGGAACGCGGGCGGTGGTTTCCACCGTAGCCAAGGGGTATGGCGTCAGCGATTCGGTCCTCGCGGCAGCCGATCCCTTCACCGGAGACAGCGGCAGCGATGGGAAGATCAACCCAGTCGTCATCTTCATTATCCTGATCGTGGTGTTCTCCATTATCTCCTCGATGTCGAAGGGTGGCCGCGGCGGTCGCGGACCGATGATCTTTCCCGGTGGCGGCGGCTTCGGTGGCGGTGGCGGTGGCTTTGGCGGATTCGGCGGCGGCGGCGGATTCAGCGGCGGCGGCGGCGGGAGGAGCTTCTAGATGACGGACGTGCAGAAACAGATCGATGCATTCCTTGCCGATCTCGACGCGGCTTGGCCGGGACGCTACTCGGCCGTGCTCTTCGGGTCGGCGGCCCGCGGTCAGCATATCCCCGGCTGGTCGGACATCAACGTCCTGCTGGTGGCTGAGGCGCTCGGATCGGAGGAACTCACTGCAGTCCGTCCCGCGCTTTCGGCCTGGCGGGGCGACTCCCAGGCGCTGCCGCTCCTCTTCAGCCGCTCGGAATGGCATCGTTCGGCGGACGCCTATCCGCTGGAGATCGCGGAGATGCGCACCGCATACCGGGTGCTGCGTGGCGCCGACCCGCTGACGGGGATGCGGGTCCATCCCGCCGATCTGCGCAGTGCGCTGGAGCGGGAGTTTCGCGGCAAGCTGATGCGCCTCCGGCAGGGCTTTGCGCTGTACGGCGCCGAGCCGAAGGAGCTCACCGAGTTCGTCAGGCGGAGCGCCTCGTCGCTGCTGCTCCTCTGCCGCGGGTTGCTGATCCTCCGCGGCGGGGCGATTCCGGCCGAGCCGTCGGCGGTTATCGCGGCGGCGGCGCAGGAGGCCGGATTCTCACCCGAGGCGATGGACCGGATCATCGCGCGCCGAGCCGACAGCGGGTGGCAGTGTACGGAAGCGGATGTGAGGGGGTATCTTCTGTCCGTCGAACAGGCGGCACGCTTTATCGACCACTTTCAGACTGGAGCACAGGAATGACGCGGTCCCTTCGGGTGGCGCTC
>JBDTTN010000311.1:0-4154 GCA_039930625.1 Gemmatimonadota bacterium
GCTGGTCGAATCCAGGTTGACGATGCTGCGCACCTGGCCCACCCGGGGGTCGGCTCGCAGCGAATCCGACAGGATCTTCAGGCCGCGGAGGCTCGTGGCGCTGACGATGGTCTGTCCCGGTGGCGCTTCCACCAGCACCCGGACCGGCAGGATGATGTTCGCGACCCCCATCCGCTCCAGCGTCAGCACTCCCTGACCCGCCTCCGTGGCCGTGGGCCACCAGTTTCTGGAGGGCAACCCGATCCGGATCCAGAAGACCGGGGCCGTGAGGATCGCGATGATCGTCGCGCCGACCGCCAGTGCCCGCCGCGGGTTGCGCGAGAGGCTCCGCGCCCACTTCTCCCAGGCCGTCGGCGCGTGGTACCAGGTCAGTCGCCGCGCGAGCCAGCGGGGCCGGTCAATCTGCCTTCCGAGTACCGCGAGCAGCGCCGGGAGCAGCGTGGTCGAAAGCGCCACCGCCACGGCCACCACGACCAGCCCACCGATGCCGACGCTCTGGGTCTCCACCAGTGGAGTCAGCAGCAGCGCCGCAAAACCGACCACCACCGTCATCCCGGAGGTCAGCACTGCCGCACCGGCGGTGCTCAACGCACGAGCCGCGGCCTCCTGCCGGCGCAGTCCGCGATTCAGCTCCTCGCGGAAGCGAGTCACGATCAGCAGTGAATAGTCGATCCCCACGCCGAGTCCCAGCATCGTCGTCATGTTCAGCACGAAGACCGACATCGGCGTGTAGGCGGAGAGAATGACCACCACCGCCAGCGTGACCCAGATCGCCATGAACCCGATGATCAGCGGGAGAATCGCGGCGACCAGTGCGCCGAAGGCGAGCAGCAGGATGCCGGCGGTGAGCGGCAGCAGCCGGATTTCCCCCCGCTTGCTGTCCGCGGCCACCACGTTTCGGACGTCCAGGTCGAGCGGCGAGCGCCCCGTCACCCGCAGCAGATACCTGGTGGTGTCGATACCGGTCGTGCGGATGGCCTCCTGCACCACGGCCCGCACCGGCGCCACCAGCTTGCTCACGCTGTCGCCCTTGTCGGCGTCCATCGCGAGGATCAGGAAGGTCCGCCGCCCGTCGGCGCTCACCAGGGTGGAATCGTGGGTCGATCGGAACGAGGCCAGGGTGCTGATGTATGGCTGCCTGCTGAATCCGGCGATCAGGCTGTCCAGCAGCACACTGGTCGGCGCGCTGTCGATGGGGACCGGCGCCTCCAGCGTTACAGCAAAGAAGTCGTTGAGCGGCTTCGGAAACCGGGTCCGGATCATCTGATCCGCGCGTGAGGCCTCGGTGGGTTCCCTGCTCCCGCCGCGCACGTTGAGCGCCTGCACCACCTGCGGAGACTTCGCCGCGGCGAGGTAGCCGATCACCGCCCAGAAGACGATGATGACCCAGCGCCAGCGGATCAGTTGCCGCGAAAGGGCAGAAGCCACGTGGATTGGAACTCCTGGGAAAGGGAGGTGCGGCAGGGGTGCGCTGCGGCTGCAAAATTCTAGAGGGGCACCCCCACCGGCGCCAGCGGTGGCAGTCACTCTGCGGGTCGGCGATATTCCGGCCCATCATGCTGCGCCAAGTGCTCTTCGCTATCCTCGTGGTTCTGCTCGGTCTTGTGGTCGTCGCGAAAGCCCGTTCGATCCTGCTCCCCGCAGGCGGCGCGGCCCCCGAGGCGGCACCGGCCGATCGCAGCCTTCCCGCCCACGTCACCGGCGGACCGCTGGACCTTCCCGCCGGTCTCGTCCCCCAGCTCGATTCCTTCACGCGGGCCGGCGTCCGCGTGCGGCTCAGTGCGGAACCTGACCGGCAGTATCTCGATTCCCTCTTTACCGAGACCGATTCGGTCGTGCGGCACTGGCCCGGAGGAGGCAACGCCATCCTTTACGCCATCGTTCCCGGCGGGCCCGAGGGCTTTCGTCCCGAGATGGTGCCGGAGGTGCGCTGGGCGCTGGACAGCTGGAATCCGGCCTCGATCGGGCTCCGATTCACCGAAGCCGCCGATACCAGCGGTACCACGTTCGTGGTCCGCTGGGCCGACACCCTCGACGCCGAGCGCGCCGGTGTCACCGATGTTACGTGGGACAAGGCCGGCCGGATCCGGCACGCGGTCGTCTATCTCGCCACCCGTTCACCGAGCACCGGGCGGCCGTTCACGGTCGATGCCCGCCGGGCTATCGTCCTGCACGAGATCGGTCATGCGCTGGGGCTGCCGCACTCCGGTCGCCCCGGGGACGTGATGTTTCCCGTCGCTTCGGCGACCGAACTCTCCGATCGCGACCGCTTTTCGCTTCGACTGCTCTACGAATTCCCCACCGGATGGATCGGCACCGTGAGGGCGGAGCCGCCCCCATGATGCGCGGGCTGGTGCTCGCTGGCGCGCTCTTCCTCTGTCCGCCATCGGATCTCGCCGCGCAGGACTTTCACGTCGCCGATTCCATCGTGGCCTCGGGGATCCGGCTCGGGATCTATCCCGGCGCCGTGCTGATCGTCGGGCGCAAGGACACCGTGCTCCACCAGGCCGGCTTCGGCCATTTCACCTGGCGTACCAACTCACCGGCACCCACCCCCGATTCCACATTGTGGGACCTCGCCTCGCTCACCAAGGTGGTCGGCACCACCGGCGCGATCATGCGACTGGTGGAGGACCGGAGGATCGAACTCGATACGCCCGTCGTGCGCTATCTGCCGCGCTTCTCCGGCGGGGATCGCGGCCGGGTCACGGTGCGCATGCTCCTCGATCACAGCAGCGGACTGCCGAGCTACGTGGAATTCTTCAAACTGGCCCCCACGCGGGACAGCGCGATCTCGCTGCTCTACGCGACTCCATTTCGCCGCAAGCCGGGGACGGCCGCCGAGTACAGCGACCTGAACTTTCTGTTGTTAGGATTGCTGGTCGAACGGGTTTCGGGTGAACCGCTCGATGGGTTCGTGGAGCGGAACGTGCTCGCGCCGGCGGGCATGCGGCAGGCTCGTTACCGGCCGCCCCGCTCCGTGGCGGCCCGGACCGCCCCGAGCAGTCAACGGGGTGGGCGTCCCGTCTGCTGTGTGGTCAACGATCAGAACGCCGCGCGCATTGGCGGCGCCGCCGGGCATGCCGGCCTCTTCAGCACCGGCTCCGACCTCGCCCGCTACGCAAGGCTCTGGCTCAACGAGGGAGCCCTCGACGGCCACCGGGTCTTTTTGTCAGGCACGATTCGCGCCTTCTTGTCCCCTGACAGTGCCGGGGCCACCCGGCTGCTTGGTTGGGAGCGGCCGCCGTCGGCCCTCACCGCCGATCCATGTCACCGTCCCGAGGGGTCGGTCCTCAGCCCAGCCCCCGGCTGCTCGGCGCCTCGGCTCGACTCCGCCTATGGCAGCCTGCTCTCACCCGGGTCGTACGGCCATACCGGGTGGACCGGGACCCTCATCTGGGTCGACCCCGCCCGCGATCTCTTTCTGATCCTGTTGACCAACCGGACCTACGCCCCAAGAGTCCGCAACTCGATCCGCGCCCTGCGCGCGGTCCGCGGTGCCCTGGCGGATGCAGTCGTGCACACGACGGACCCTCGCTGAGATCCGCCGGATCGCTTCCCCGCCCGGTTTTTCACTCTGACTGGTGAAACCGGACGTCCCTGCTCCCCTTTCCACGGTTTCCCTGCTACGTTCCCGACATGGAGACCGCAATGCAGACCCCCGAAACCGTCCGCAAGGCGCTACGCGGGGTGAAGGATCCGGAGCTCAATCTCAACATCGTCGACATCGGGCTGATCTACGACGTCTTCGTTGGTGAGGCGGGGGATGTGAAGGTCAACATGACGCTCACCTCGCCCGGCTGTCCCTCCGGCGCCGAGATCGTGGGCGACGTCAAGCGCACCGTCGAGGATCTCGAGGGCGTGACTTCCGTCGAAGTCGAGATTGTGTGGGAGCCTTACTGGACCCCGGAGAAGATGGATCCCCGCATCCGGGCGTTTCTCGGCGGGTGATGCCACGGATGGGCACTAAGCACTAGGCACTAAGTACTCTTCAGACTCGCGGCGACCAGATCCCCCGCAAGCACCTCACGCTGCCATCGCCGCATCCCCTCCACCTCCGCCAGGTCGTCCACCGTCTTCGGCTCCAGCCGAGCGATCGCTTCCAGAATCCCGTTGGCGCAGAGCACTCCAGGGGCGAGGGGAATCCGCTCTGC
>JBDTTN010000312.1:0-4154 GCA_039930625.1 Gemmatimonadota bacterium
CGGTCACCAGCGAGCCGCCGCACTTGGGGCAGCGCATGTAGTGGCTCTTCCGTTCGGCATTCTGGGCGAGCTTGCCCAGCTCCAGGCGCTTGCGCTCGAGCCGCTCGGCCTCGAGCTTCGCGAAGTACTCGTCCTCGTTGCGGCTGGGCTTGTCGATCGTGCTCATCAGGCTCCTCTGAAAGTTGGGGCGACCGTCGGTCGCCCATACAGGTGCGCGTGCCGCCGCGCGCTATTGGCGAATCGTCGGTTCGGGCTTCCGGTCCGCGGGGGACGACGCGATTCCGTCATAGCGTCGGCTCCGGTCGCGGATCACAGCGTCCACAACCTGGCCATGCTCGAGGAACACGATGTCGTAGGTCCCGCAGCGTTTGAGACAGTCATTCCTGTAGTACAGGTAACTCATAATCCCGGCTTTCCGCACGGTGAACGGGTCGCCCCACGCGCTCCGCACCTCCGCCTCGGACATGCCGGGCTTGATGGCCTTCACCTCCTGGGCCGCGGCGCCCGTCAGGCAGGTCACGACGAGTCCCGCGGCGATGCCGAGGGCGCGGACGGCGTTTCCGGGCCGGGTCATCGCGCCGCCCTGGCCGGCGACCAGCTCAGCATCGAGGTGAAGAAGGCCGCGCCGTCCATGTTGCCGATTGCAGGGTCCGCCGCCCGGTCGGGATGGGGCATGAGGCCAACGACGTTCCCCTCGGTGTTGCAGATGCCCGCAATGTCGTTGAGGGAGCCGTTGATCGCGGCGCCCACCAGCGGGGACCCGTCCAGCTCGACGTAGCGAACCACGACTCGTCCCTCTCCCTCGATCTTCCGGAGGGTCGCCGCATCGGCGGCGAACCGGCCGTCGCCGTGCGCCACCGGCATGCGGAGCAGGTCGCCGCGCGTGTACCGGTTGGTGAAGGCGGTGTCGGTCTGCTCGACCCGGAGCCCGACTGGCCTGGAGACGAAGCTCAGTCGCGCGTTCCGCATCAGCGCTCCCGGGAGTAGACCCGCCTCACACAGGATCTGGAAGCCATTGCAGATGCCGAGCACGGGGCCGCCGGCCTGCGCGAAGCGCTGCACCGCCGGCATGATCGGGCTGAACCGCGCAATCGCCCCGGAGCGGAGGTAGTCGCCGTAGCTGAATCCGCCGGGCAGGAACACCGCGTCTGCGTTCTGCAGGTCGGTATCGCGGTGCCAGACGAAATACGCCCTGGTCCCCGCGCGCTCGGCGCCACGCAGGGTATCGAAGTCGCAGTTGCTGCCGGGGAACCGGACCACCGCCACCTTGAGCATCAGCTCTCCACCTCGACGAGGTAATCCTCGGTCACCGGGTTGGCCAGCAGTTTGTCGCACATGGCGCGGGCCCGTTGCCTGGCGTCATCCGCCGAGGCGGCGTCGATCGACAGTTCGATCGCCTTGCCCACCCGAACACCGGAAGCCTCACCGAAGCCCAGCGCGTCGAGCGCATGCTCGACCGCCTGGCCCTGCGGATCCAGCAGCCCCGCGCGCGGGACGATGCGGACGTGAACCCTGTAGTGCATTGCGCTCCCCCTGAACTGTGTTAGGTGATCACGCGGGGACGATGCTCACTCCGTCCCGCCCCGCTTCACCGTCGGCCGCGGCATCGTGTGCCGATCCTCATCGTCCGGCTCACCGCCCTCCACCACCGCAAGACTCGCCTCGTTCCGCTCCAGGCCCGACAGCACCGCGTGCCGGGCCAGGCCGAACGCGAGATAGGTCACCCCGAGCGGAAAGAGGAAATACTGAGGCACCCAGAGGCTGCATACCAGAATGCCGACATGCACCAGCAGGCCCGCGATCCCCTTCGCCGAGCGGAACCCCATGGCCGGGAAGCGCGGATACTTGACCGTGCTCACCATCAGGATCGCCAGGAGCGCCATCAGGATGGTGAGGCCCTCGCGCTGGAAATCGAGGTAGGCGAGCGATCGCCGGTACCACTCGGTCTGGCTGAACGGGTAAAACACCGCGAGCGTCATCCCCGCCGAGGGCGAGGGCATCCCCGTGAACCATCCGGGCTTGCCGGTGCCGTGCTGCACGTTGTAACGCGCCAGCCTGACTGCCACCGCGACGACGTACATGTAGCAGATGAGCCAGCCGAACTTCCCCGCGGATTGGAACTCGAGGAAGAACATGATCATCGCCGGCGCTACGCCGAAGCTGATGACGTCCACGAGGCTGTCGAGCTCGGCGCCGAACTTGGTCCCCGTGCCTGAGAGCCGGGCGACTCGGCCGTCCAGCATGTCGAGCACGCCGGCGAAGACGATGAACCACGCGGCCCAGGTGAAGTTGCCGCGGTAGGCGCTGATGATCGCCCACAGCCCGAAGAACATGTTGCCGAGCGTGAAGGCGCTCGGAATGACCACGACCACCTGCCGCATGTCGGGGCGCCTGAGCCCGCCCCTGGAAGGAATCATTCCCATTGCGCCACCACCGTTGCGCCGGCCTGGGTCTTGTCCCCTGTGTGCACCAGGACCGTCGCCGAAACCGGCAGGAAGATGTCCACCCGTGAACCGAACCGAATCAACCCCATCCGCTCCGCCTGCACCGCCAGCGCGCCCGCATCGTGATCGGTAACGATACGCCGCGCAACCAGCCCGGCGATCTGCCGCACCAGGACCTTGCCCTGCGAGGTGAGCAGCCCGATGCTGCTCTGCTCGTTCTCGAGACTCGCCTTCTCGGTGCCCGCGTGTCCGAAGCGGCCCTTGTTGTAGTGCCGGTACTCGATCCTGCCGCTCATCGGATAGCGGTTGACGTGGACGTTGAAGACGTTCATGAAGATCGAAACCCGGACGGTGCGGCCCTTCACGTAATCCGGTTCATCCACGTTCACGACACTTACCACCAGGCCGTCCGCCGGCGCGATGCAGACATTCTCGCCGCGCGGGCCGCTGCGGATAGGATCGCGGAAAAAGGCGACGACCCAGATCGCGATCGGCACCCAGAGCACGATCGCCCACACCGGCGCGAAGATCCCGAGCAGCAGCGCAATGGCCCATGCGCCGATAATAAACGGCCAGCCCTCGGGCGCGATCCGCATCAGGCGTCCTCCGGCAGCTCGAAGCCCGTGAGCAGGCGGAAGGCTTCGAGATAGCGCTTGCTCGTCGCGGCGACAACCTCGGCAGGCAGCGTCGGGGGCGGTGCTTCTCCGTTCCATGTCCCCGCCTGCCTGAGCCCCGACAGGTAGTCCCGGAGCGGCTGCTTGTCGAAGCTCGGCTGGCCTCGGCCAGGCTGATAGTGGTCCGCCGGCCAGAAGCGGGAGGAGTCGGGGGTCAGCACCTCGTCGATCAGGCGCAGCGTCCCCTGCGCGTCGGTCCCGAATTCGAATTTGGTGTCCGCGATGATGATGCCGCGCGTGGCCGCGTGATCCCGGCCCGCGTTGTACACCGCGAAGCTCGATTCGCGGAGCTTGCCCGCAGGGATTCTGCCGAGTGCGGCAGCCATCGCGCTGAAGGTGACGTTGATGTCGTGGCCGGTTTCCTCCTTGGTCGCCGGCGAGAAGATCGGCGGCTCGAGCCGCGCGCTCTCGGTCAGGCCATTGGGCAGCGGCTCGCCGGCGAGCGTTCCGCTCTCGCGGTACTCCTTCCATGCCGATCCGGAGAGATAGCCCCGTACCACACATTCGAACGCCACCGGCGTGGTGCGCCGGACCAGCATGGTCCGGCCCGACATCTGGTTGCGATGCGGTACCAGCTTGGGAAAGCGGCGCAGGATTTCGGTGGTCCGGGCGGTGATGAAGTGACTGGGAACTACCGCGCCCAGCTTCTCGAACCAGAAGGCGCTGATCTGGGTGAGGACTGCGCCCTTCCGCGGGATCGCCTCACGCATCACAATGTCGAACGCGCTCACCCGATCGCTGGCCACCAGCAGCAGGTGCTCGCTGTCGGCTTCGTACACCTCGCGGACTTTGCCCTTCCGAAGGAGGGGCAGCGGCAGCGTACTCTCGGTCAGGGGTTGGTTCATCGAATGCCATCCCCAGTGTCGGGGGAACGAGGAACGGGGAACGGGGAAAGAGATCTCCGCGTGAACCGAGCGAGCGGCCGAGGGGACTCACTCCGCCACCACCCCCATTTTCCTCTCCCCTTTTCCCATTTCCCTTGCTGTCTCATACCACGATCTCCGTTCGCTCGACTCGGGCCGCCAGCGGCGTCGCT
>JBDTTN010000313.1:0-4109 GCA_039930625.1 Gemmatimonadota bacterium
GCCGGAGATCTCCCGAGCGCTGGGCAAGATCCTCTGCGTGAGCTCGGTGCACGAGGTGATTCCCTGGGCGGGGCACGTCAACTACGCCGCCTCCAAGGGTGGAGTGATGCTGCTGATGAAGAGCATCGCGCAGGAGTACGCCGCGGAGCGGATCCGGGTGAACAGTGTGGCACCCGGCGCGATTCGTACCCCGATCAATCGTGAGGCGTGGGAGACCCCCGAGGCCCATCAGGCGCTGCTGAAGCTGATCCCCTACAAGCGGATCGGCGAGCCCGAGGATCTGGCACGCGCTGCCGTGTGGCTGGTCTCGGACGAAGCAGACTATGTCACCGGCACGACGCTCTTCGTCGATGGCGGCATGACGCTCTATCCCGGCTTCGAGAGCGGCGGCTGAGCGGGAACTTCGCCGGTGAAGGCGGCATTGAACCTGGACACAGCCAGCGCGTCACCGGGAGATTCTCATGCGCCGTCTCATTCCTGCCGTGCAGTTTGTGATCCTCGCGCTCGAGGACGAAGCCCCGGCGTTGTTCCGCTGGGCGCTACGCTGGACCTGAGCATGCTCGCGCCTGACCGGCTCGAGGCCGAATGGCTCGAGACCGACGGCCTCGGCGGGTTTGCCTCCGGCACCGTCGCCGGCTGGCGCACTCGACGCTATCACGGCCTGCTCACGCCCGCCATCGAAGTGCCTTCGCGACGCGCCGTCTTGGTGGATGGCTTCGAGGCGTGGATCGAGCGCGACGGGGTGCGCATTGCGCTCACCGCTCAGCAGTATGTGCCGGATGTGGTTCATCCTGACGGACAGACCCGCCTCGTATCATTCCGCGCCATGCCATGGCCGCTCTGGACCTGGCGACTCGATGGCGGCCTCGAAGTGACGCAGGAGATCGTCGTGCCGCACGACCGGCCATCGGTCGTGGTGCGCTGGCGGCTGAACGCGCCGGCGCCGGCGACGCGCCTCATCGTCCGGCCGCTGCTCTCCGGCCGAGATACTCACGCGCTGCACTACGAGAACCCCTCGCTCGATCCGGCCGCGGAGGTGCAGGGCGATCGGGTGCGCTGGCGCACCTATCCCGGCATGCCGACCGTGCTCAGTCAGGCGAACGCGAACTACAGCCATGCGCCCGAATGGTACCGCAACTTCCTGCTGGCAGAGGAACGGAACCGCGGCTTCGACCATCGCGTGGATCTCTGGTCCCCCGGAGAGCTTTGCTGGGACCTCTCCCGCGGTGACGCACTCTGGCTGCTCTCGGCGGAAGGCGCTGAGCACTACGCCTCACTGGGCCAGGGGACGGCTCTGACCGTCGGGGCTCGGCTGTTCGAAGAGGAGCAGGAGCGCAGGGCTGCGTTCCGCTCGCCGCTGGAGCTGGCGGGAGATGCCTACCTCGTCCGCCGCGGCAAGGGCAAGACGATCATCGCCGGCTATCCGTGGTTCACCGATTGGGGCCGCGACACCTTCATTGCGCTGCGCGGCCTTTGCCTCGCCGCCGGGCGCCTGGATGACGCGCGCGACATCCTGCTGCAGTGGGCCGGGCTGGTGTCCGAGGGGATGCTGCCTAACCGATTCATCGAGGGTGGGGACGCACCGGAGTTCAATTCGGTCGACGCCTCCCTGTGGTACGTCATCGCGGTGCACGAATTCCTGCAGGCGATGGTCGCCGGCGGCCGTCGGGTCGCTGCCAGCGACCGACAGCGACTGGTCCAGGCGGTGGAGGCGATTCTCGAGGGATACTCAGCTGGCACCCGCTACGGCATCCGGATGGAGCCCAATGGGCTGCTCGCCGCTGGAGTACCCGGAGTGCAGCTCACCTGGATGGACGCAAAGGTGGGCGACTGGGTGGTGACGCCGAGGATCGGCAAGCCGGTCGAGGTGCAGGCGCTGTGGATCAACGCCCTCCAGGTCGGGGCGCAATTCTCCGATCGATGGGGGCGACACGAAGGCCGCGCGACGGCCGCATTCCGTGCGGCCTTCTGGAATCCCGCTGGCTATCTCAATGACGTCGTCGACGCCGGCGGTGAATCCGGGGTGATCGACGCATCGTTCCGCCCCAACCAGATCTTTGCCGTGGGTGGACTGCCCAGTGGGGTTATCGACCCGGCATTGGCCCGCCAGGTGGTGGATCGGGTGGAGGCTCGCCTGTGGACCCCGATGGGCCTGCGCAGTCTCGCCCCCGGTGAGCCTGGCTATACCGAGCACTACTCGGGGGGCCCGGTCGAACGGGACGGCGCCTATCACATGGGGACGGTATGGCCCTGGCTGGCCGGGCCGTTCATCGAGGCTTGGGTGCGGGTGCGGGGCGGAACTGCCGGGGCCAGGCGAGAGGCACGGCAACGGTTCTTCGAGCCGCTCATGGCTCAGCTCGATCGGGCCGGGTTGGGCCACCTCGCCGAGATTGCCGACGCTGAGGCGCCATTTACTGCGCGCGGCTGTCCCTTCCAGGCCTGGTCCATGGGCGAACTGCTGCGGCTCGATCGGGCGGTTCTCGCGGAACCTGCGGTCGCTCGCAGGTCGGCAGCCAAGGCTCGGCGATGACGGCGGCTGGCACGCCTGTCCGCTCGCACTGGCCCGAGTACGCGGCCGAGGCGCTGGGTCTCGGGATCTTCATGCTGTCGGCGTGTGGATTCGCGGCCCTGCTTTTCCATCCGCGATCGCCGGTCGTCGCCGCACTGCCCGGTCTGATGCTGCGCAGCGTCTGCATGGGACTCGCCATGGGGCTGACCGCGGTGCTGAATGTCTATTCGCCCTGGGGCCGCCGGTCAGGCGCCCATCTGAACCCAGCATTTACCCTGGCGTTCTACCGGCTGGGGAAGGTCGCCCGCCGCGATCTGGCCGGATACATCGGGGGCCAGTTCGTGGGCGCGCTCGCGGGAACTGGGTTGGCGGTGTTCCTGCTCAGGGGGTGGCTCGCCGACCCGGCGGTCAACTTCGTTGCCACTGTGCCCGGCCCGCGGGGTGTAGAGGTTGCCTTTCTGGCGGAGCTGGTGATCTCCTTCCTGCTCATGCTGGTGGTACTCGCGGTCATGAGCCGGCCAAAGCTGGCGCGCTACACCGGACTCTTCGCCGGCGCTCTCGTGGCGCTGTACATCACCTTCGAGGCGCCGCTCTCGGGGATGAGCATGAACCCGGCGCGCACCATCGGCTCCGCGGTCTACGCACACCTCTGGACGGCTGTGTGGCTGTATTTCCTGGCGCCGCCTCTCGGCATGCTGCTGGCCGTAGAATCGATGCGGGGTGCCCGCGCGGTGCGGGAACAGATGTGCGCCAAGCTGCATCACGACGATCGGGTGCGCTGCATCTTCTGCGAGCACCGGCGGGGCTGAGGGCGGGAACTCTTCCGGGGCCGGCGGCATTATGGCCGGTACAAGCAACGCGGCGCCGGCACGATGCCGGTGCCTCACACAACCCCTGGAGGATAGTATGCGCAGGATTCTCGCGGCTGTCGCGATTCTGGTGGCCCTGGTCGGGATGACGACCGCGGCGACCTACGCCCCGAAGATGTACACCAGCAAGCCGTTCACGGGCGTGAAGGCCAATACCGGTACGGTGTCGGCCACGGTGGACAACGGCACCATCACCCTCAAGGTCTCCGACGACTTCGTGATCCCGGATACCCCGGCGCCCAGCTGGCAGATCATCGACTCCAAGGGCAACACATACCTGCTCAATCAGTTCCGCATCAAGGGCGACAAGACCAACCGGATGCTCACCCTGCCGAGCTACATCAAGGACGTGGCCAAGGTGCAGGTGTGGTGCTCCTTCGCCGAAGTGGTGCTGGGCGAGACTTCGTTCGATACCATCGTCAAGTAACTGAACCTTTGCACATCGCCGGTCGGGCGCTCCCGGCCGGCGATCGTGTTTCCCGGAGGACCACCCGATGCGCCCGATTTCCCTGCTCTCCGCCGCTGCCCTCGTGGCCGGCCTAGTCGCTCCCGCCGCCGCGCAGGTAGCGGAACACAAGACCCTCACCATCGAAGGCGCGAAGAACGTCATCGCCGCCGCGGTGAGCTACGCCCGCAGCAAGGCCGGCACCGGCGTCATTGCTGTCGTTGATGACGGCGGCAACCTGATGGCGCTGGAACGCCTCGACGGTACCTTTGCCGCGGGCGCGAAC
>JBDTTN010000314.1:0-4108 GCA_039930625.1 Gemmatimonadota bacterium
GCCTCGGCAGCCTTCGTGAGGAGGTCATGCTCCGGCCGGAGCGCCGAGGGAGAGGTGCCGGCGGGCGCATCGACCTCCGGATCCGGGGACCATGGGGACTGGTGTGGCGCCAGGCCCGCACCGAATTGCCGTGGGAGCCCACTGTGTACCCCAATCTGGTTGGCGCGTCTTTGCGCTCACTTCCCACCCAGGCACAGCGCCGGCGCGAGGCGGGATTCCGCAGCGTCCGTCGGATCGGCGAGGGCAGGGCCTTCGAGAGTCTCAAGGAATGGGTTCCGGGAGAAGACACCCGGACGATCGACTGGAAGGCCACCGCCCGCCGCGGCAAGGTGATGGCGCGCCAGTATGAAGACGAGCGGCGCCAGCAGGTTCTGCTGGTGATCGATGCGGGGCGGATGCTCACCGCGGACATCGACGGGCGCCCGCGGCTGGATTCAGTGGTGGAGGCGGCGCTGCACCTCGCCCACAGCGCGGTGGAACATGACGACAATATCGGGCTCATGGTCTTCGCCGACGAGGTGCAGCAGTTCCTGGCCCCGGCCCGGGGTCGGCGTGCGCTTCGCGCCGTACTCGATGCGCTTGCAACAGTGGAGGGCAAGCTGGTCGAACCGAACTATCCGGCGGCCTTTGCCTATCTGGCGGCGCGGAATCGCAAACGGGCGCTTACGGTGCTCTTTACCGACGTGATCGATCGGACGGCGAGCGAAGCCCTGGTGGCACAGATCGGGAGCCTGCGCCCGCGGCATCTGCCCCTGGCGGTGACGCTCAGAGACCCGTCTCTCGAGCGGCTGGCGACGGTCCGAGCGGCGACCGCCGAGTCAGCGTTCGAACGGGCGGCGGCGGAGGAGCTGCTGCAGTCGCGCGAGGCCGCGCTGGTGGAGATGCGGAGCCGCGGGGTGCTGGTCCTGGATGTTGCTCCCGGCAGTGCGAGCGCGGCAGTGGTGGAGCAGTACAACAGGCTCAAACGGCGTGGGGTGTTGTAGCCATCAGCCACCGGCTGACGGCGCTGGATACTCTGGTCCCTGTGGCAAGACCGATCCTTACATGGAGGAGTTATGCGGTTCCCGATGGTCTCACTCTCACTCGCTGCGGCCCTGTCCCTGATTGCCGGGGCGGGATCCGCCCAGGATTCCGGTCCAGGCGCCGAATTGCGGAAGCAGCTTGGGCAGGGGCACAATGCCCGTCGCGCCACTCTGGCGGAGCGCCGGATGATGTACACCCCGCTCATCAAGCCCAACCAGTTTCTCGAAGGGGAGCTGGGCGCTGGCGACGGCCTGCTGCAGAACGGGTGGATCCTCGACGAGTGGAGCTACCAGGGCAGGAAGAACGAACTGGTCTCCTTCACGGTGAAGGCGAGCTACGATGCGCTCGTGGTGGTCTTCATCCAGCAGGGGACGGACCGGAAGGAGCTCGCGGAGTCCAAGATCGCCAAGGGGCAGGTGATGGCGGAACTCAAGCTGCCGCTGGATGGCGATTACACGGTCATGGTCGTCGGCACCGAGCCGACCTCGCGCGGGCCCTACACCCTGACCACGAAGTCGAAGGGATCGGTCACCGACATGGACTACGCCCGGCTCTATCCCGGCGGCGGAGACCCGAGCGGCCGCTACGCCCTGCTGGTCGCGGCGGACGACTATCCCGGCGAGGACAACGACCTCGGCGGCGGGCCGAGCAACGACTCGCAGTTGATGCGCCAGTTACTGATCGAGAAGTACGGATTCAAGCCAGAGAACATCGTGATGCTCAAGGATGTGGAAGCGAACCGGGATCAGATCATCGAGGCGTTCCGGCGTCACCTCGGACAGGCGGGTCCGAACGGAGTGGCGGTCTTCCATTACTCCGGCCACGGCATGCAGATGCCTGACAACCGTGGCTGGACCGGCGCGGACGATCCGGAGCCTGACGGCAAGGATGAGGCGATCGCGACCTGGGGCACCCAGGGCGATCTCTACGGCTATATCCTCGACGACGAGATGGCGGTACTCACCGGTGAGCTCAAGGCCGGGCACACGCTGATCGTTCTCGACATGTGCCACGCCGGCACCGGCACGCGCGGCGGGCCGCCGACCGTGCGCACGTGGGGCAGCCTCGCCGGCAAGCTTGCGGTACCGGCGCGCTTCAGGGAAGACCGCAATCCGCCGCTGGCGCAGGCGCGCTTCATCAAGTTCCGGGACATCGCCGCGCAGGTGCAGACGCCCAGCCGGTCGCTCACGGATGGCCGCAAGGCGGGCACCTCGGAGTACGAGCAGCCAGCCAATCATGTGCTGATCGCGGGCTCCCTCGCCGACGAGACCTCCGCCAACTACACGATCGACATGGCGGACGGCGGCCACGCGAACGTCGGGCTGCTCACCTTCATGATCTTCAAGGCGGTGATGGACGGTCCGGCCACGATGACATTCAGCGATCTCCAGACCGCTATCGTGGAGAAGACCAACAGCATGTCAATCGACTTCCGCAAGTCGCCGCAGCATCCCCAGTTCGAGGGCCAGCACGTGGGCGATCCGATCGCGCGTTTCCTCGGCGCCACGAAGTAGGCACTCACGGAGGCGGCAGTCGCGCAGAACAAAAGGGAGGGGCGGGTCCGTTGACCCCCCCCTCCCTTGCCGCTTCGGCTCGTTCGACTGCGGGAGGATCAACCGCCGTGGTTGGGGAAGATCGTGTTGATCGGATGTCCCATCGCCTGGAGGTAGTCGCGGTCAAAGGCGGCCGAAACGGTCTCGCGCCGAGAGTAGGGGCCGGAGGTATAGGCCTTGGAGCTGATCCCTGCCTGACTCAGCTCGCAGACGTGCCAGTCCTCGCGATTCGTCATGTCCCAGAACTGCACGCCGTCCTCGATATCAAAGGCGGGGTTGGCGAGGGACGCCGGATTGAAGAGCCAGTGGCAGAAGATCCGGGTACGGTCCACCGCCAGCGGCCAGAGGACGTGGAACATGACGTAGTCGGGGTGGAGGCTGAGCAGCATGTTGGGCATGACCGAGTAGTAGTACACCCGGTTATGGTCCTCCTCGGGGAGGGCCGGATCCACCGGCAGGCCGCAGACCTGGCCGCTCATGGTCATGCTCTTCGCGTCATCGGCGAGGACCATGTAGCCGCCGAGGAAGGGGCCGTCGCTGAGGTCGTTCTCACCGAGCAATGGGGGCGTGCGCTTGGTGAGGGTGGGATGCACCAGCGGGCAGTGATAGCACTCCGAATAGTTCTGGACGACGAGCTTCCAGTTGGCATGCACGTCGTACTCGATAGTCTTCCCGACCTTCAGGTTAGGCAGGTTGAAGCGGCTGAAGCGGCCGATCAGCGGCGCGTGGCTCGCTTCGAAAGTGACCGGTTCCTTCGCGAGATTGATGAAGATGAAGCCCTCCCACAGGGCCACGCCCACCTTGTGGAGCGGCCAGTCCTGCTTGCGGAAGCCTTCCAGATCGTTGGTCGCGGGCGCGCCGATCAGCCGGCCGTCGAGGGAGTACGTCCAGGCGTGGTAGGGGCACTGGATGGTCTCGGAGAGCTGCCCCTGGTGCTCCTCGCAGAGCTTGCTGCCGCGGTGGCGGCAGACGTTGTAGAAGGCGCGTACTGTGCCCTGCTGGTCACGCAGGATGATGATGCTCTCGCCCGCAACGTCGATCACAAAGAAGTCGCCCCGGTTCGCGATCCGCTCCTCGCGGTCCACGCAGAGCCACTGTCTGGTGAACAGCCGCTCCATCTCCTCCTGCAGCAGCTCAGGCGAGGTGAAGTAGCGGCGTGGCAGGGTCATCTGCCCGTGAGTGGGGAGTTCGCGGGGCTTCCAGGCGACGGTCGTCACGGCGGCTCTCGTTTCGAAGGACAGCATAAAATGCCCCTCGTGCCGCAGCTTTGGAAGGGGAATCTGGCGCTCCCGACTACCGGTCCCCTCAAAGCGGGATAGGATTCTCCGCCATGCCGGCACCCATCATCCATCTCGTCCCGCACACCCACTGGGACCGCGAGTGGTACCTGCCGCTCGGTGGCTTCCGCGCCCGTCTGGTCGGGATGCTCGACGAACTCCTCGCTCAACTCGAAGCTGACCCTCGGCTTAGCAGCTTCCTGCTCGACGGCCAGACGGTCCTGCTCGAAGACTACCTCGCGCTGCGCCCCGAGC
>JBDTTN010000315.1:0-4104 GCA_039930625.1 Gemmatimonadota bacterium
CACCACGCGCGCCACCTGGCCTCGATGGCAGAGGCGGAGCTGGTCGGCGTCTACGACATCCGTCCGGAGCGGGCGGCGCAGGTTGCGGGGTCGCTGGGCACCGTCGCGTGCGGGTCGCGCGAGGAGCTGCTCGATCGCGCCGCCGCCGTGACGATCGCCGTCCCCACATCAGTGCACGCCGAGGTCGGGCTGGCGGCGCTCTGGGCGGGGCGGCCAGTGCTGATGGAGAAGCCGATGGCGACATCGGTCGCGGAGGCGGATGCGCTGGTTGCAGCCGCCGACCGGAACGGGGTGCTGCTCCAGGTCGGCCACATCGAGCGGTTCAATCGCGCCGTCCGCGCGGCCGCGGCCTATCTGGATCACCCGCTGTTCATCGAGGGAGAGCGCCTCGCACCGTTCCAGCCGCGGGGGACGGATGTGCCGGTGGTGCTCGACCTCATGATCCACGACCTCGATCTGATCCTGCATCTCGCCGGAGGGGCGGAGGCCATCGAAGTGCGGGCCAATGGCGCCGCCGTGCTTTCGCCGTTGCTGGATGTCGCGCACGCACGGGTGGAGTTCGCTTCGGGGCTGGTGGCGAGTGTCACGGCCTCCAGGATCGCGCAGGCGCAGGTCCGCCGGCTTCGGGTGTATCAGGAGGAGGGCTACCTCGCGCTCGACCTGGCAACCGGGAGGGGAGAGTTTCTCCGGCTCAGGAATAGTTGGGCGGTGGGAGACGCCGCGGGCCTGGCTGACGTGGCCGAGCGGATCGTACTCGAGGCTCCGAGCGCCGATGCCCTTCGGCTCGAACTCGCCAGCTTCCTGCACGCCGTGCGGGGCGAGCGGGAGGCCGTGGTGACCGGACGTGAGGGCCTCGCTGCGCTGCGCCTGGCCCTGCAGGTGACCGATGCGGTCCGTCTCGCCGCGATGTCGTCGCACCCCGAGTCGTGAGTCTAGGCGCCGCGCCCACCATCCTGGTCTCGGCAGGCGAACCCTCGGGGGACCGGCACGGCGCCGAGGTGATCGCGGCCCTGCGGAGGCTGCGGCCGGCGTGGCAGTTCGAAGGCTGCGGCGGGCCGGCGATGGCGGGTGCCGGGCTCCAGGTGCGGTGCGGCATCGACCGGCTCGGCGCCATCGGGTTTCTCGAGGTCGTACGCACGATCCCCAGGCATCTGGCGCTCTACCGCAGCCTGGTCCGCGATGCCCGCGCCGGCCGCTATTCGCTGGCGATCCTGATTGACTACCCTGGATTCCACCTGCGACTGGGTGAGGCCCTGCGACGGGCAGGTGTACCGGTGCTGCAGTATGTGGCCCCACAGCTGTGGGCCTGGCGCCCGGGGCGCTTGTCGAGGCTGCTGCGATCGGTAGACCGCCTGGCGGCGATCCTTCCTTTCGAGGAGGCGTGGTTCGGTGCCCGCGGGATGCCCTGCACCTATGTGGGACACCCGGTGCTGGACCGGGTCTGGCCCACCAGGGCGGAGGCGCGTGGTACGCTGGGGCTGCCCCCGGGAGTTCCGGTCCTTGGTATCTTTCCAGGCAGCCGGGACGGCGAGCTGCACCGCAACTGGCCACTGTTTCGGGACGTGGGGCTGAGACTGCTCTCAGAGGGCCGCACCGCCCACGTGATCGTCGCCGGCACGGTGGGCGGGTATTACCCTGACCAGGGCGGGATCGTGGTGCATCGTGGCGCGCCGGAGCTGGTCTTCGCCGCGGCCACCGCGGGGCTGATCAAGTCGGGAACCGCGACCCTCGAGGCCGCATGCAGCGATACGCCGATGGCCGTCGCGTATCGCACGCCGCGCTCCACGTATCTCATCGCCACACGGCTGATGACGGTCAATCGCATCAGTCTGGTGAACCTCGTCGCCGACGAGGATGTCGTACCGGAATTCTGGCACCCACCCGTAGCGGCCGCGCCAGTGGCCGATGCGGTTCGCCCGCTGCTCGACGAGAGCAGCGCGGCCTATCAGGCCCAGCGGGTCGGACTCGCGAAGGTTCGCGGTCGCCTTGGGACACCAGGCGCCGCGACGCGGGTGGCCGAGCTCGCGATTGAGCTCCTGGAATGCTGAGAGCCATCCGGCGCGCGCTGGCGCGGTGGTTGGGGCCATCCGCGGCTCGGCTGCTCGCACGGACCTGGCGGATCGAGGTCATCGGATCGGATCGAGGCAGCGAGGCGCTGCACGGGAGTCGGCCCTACGTCCTGCTCAGCTGGCACGAGGCATTGCTCCCCGTCATGTGGCATCACCGCGGCCGGGGGATCGCTGCCTTGGTCAGTGAGGCGCGGGATGGGGAGTACCTCGCCGGATTCGCCAGGTCGCTGGGGTATCAGCTGATCCGGGGCTCCAGCACGCGAGGAGGGCGCCGGGCGCTGTTGGGCGCGATACGGGCACTGCGCGAGGGCATCCCCGTCGGTGTCACACCCGACGGGCCGCGAGGGCCGCGGCGGGTGGTGAAGCCCGGCGCGCTGGCGGCGGCTGAACAGGGCGGGGCGATGATCGTGCCCGTGCATGCCGATTCCCGCCCAGCATGGCGCGCTGGATCGTGGGATCGCTTCCTCGTCCCACCGCCGGTCGCCCGGGTGAGGGTGGCGTATGGGGAGCCGTTCGCCGTCGGTGCTGGCGGCCTGTCGCGGGAAGGTGCGGTGGCGCGTGCGGCGGGAGAACTCGAAGCAGCGATGAGGTTAGCGGCATGGCCCGACGGAGCGGCGACACCCACCGGCTGATCCGCTGGCTCTGGACGAGTCGGCGCATCGATGCCCGACTGGCTCGCGTGGCACTGCTGCCGATTTCGGCCCTCTGGCTGGGCTGGATGCGAAGCCGCACCGCGATCTACGCTCGTGGCTGGCTCCCGAGGCACGAGCTGCCGCTGCCAGCGGTCGCGGTGGGCAACCTGACGGTCGGCGGCACGGGCAAGACGCCGATCGCCATGTGGATCGCGCGATTCTACGCGGAGAAGGGAATCACCCCTGGCATCCTCCTACGCGGCTACGGTGGCGGCGACGAGGCGAGGATGCACGCGCGGGCGCTGCCGGCCGCGCACGTCGTCGCCGATCCCAACCGAGTGGCCGGAGCCGAGCGGGCGCTGGCGCGGGGAGCGGAGATCCTGGTCCTGGATGACGCCTATCAGCGGCTTGATGTGCGCCGGGACCTCAACGTCCTGGTGGTGAGTGCGGAGGCCAACCGTGCGGTCCGCTGGCCGCTCCCTGCGGGGCCGTGGCGCGAGAGCCTGGACGCGGTACGCCGCGCGGACATCGTGATCGTGACGCGGAAGCGCGCCAGCCGCGAAGCGGCCGATACGCTCGCCGCCGAATTGCGGGCCATTTTCAGCGGACCGGTGGTACTGGCCTACCTCGGCCTGGCGCGTTTCGAGGGGCTGCTGAGCGGGCGCGAGTCCGCCCCGGCCTCACTTGATGGAAGACGGGTGGTCGCCGCTTCCGCGATCGGAGACCCCGGCGCGTTCGTCGCCCAGATCAAGGCCACGGGCGCCGCGGTGCAGGTGGCGACCTGGAAGGATCATCATGAGTACCGCCAGGAGGATGTTGCCTGGCTGGCCCACGCGGCGCGACGGGCCGACCATCTGGTTATCACGGAGAAGGATGCGGTAAAGCTCCGGGACCAGTGGCCGGCGGATGCGCCTGAACCGCTGGTGGCCGTGCTGGACCTCACGTGGGAGGAGGGCGGCGACACTCTCGCCGTGGCCCTCGATGCCGTCATGATGCCGGCCGAGCGGCTGTAACGATCAACGGAGATGCTATGACTTCGACCGATGTGCGCCCAAGCCAGAACGTGATGCGGCCTGACAAGGACACCTTTCTTGTCCAGGAGAATCCGTTCGAGGAGATGATGTCCCGCTTCGATGACGCGGCCAAGCGCCTCAACCTCGAGGAGGGACTCTACAAGATTCTCCGCATGCCGGAGAAGCAGATCATCGTCTCAGTGCCGGTGCTGCGGGATAACGGGAGCGTGGAGGTGTACACCGGATACCGGGTCATCTACAACACCTCCCGCGGCCCGGCCAAGGGCGGCATCCGCTTCGATATGCAGGTGACGCTGGAGGAGGTGAAGGCGCTCGCCGCCTGGATGACCTGGAAGTGCGCGGTCGTCAATCTGCCCTTCGGCGGCTCCA
>JBDTTN010000316.1:0-4096 GCA_039930625.1 Gemmatimonadota bacterium
GGAACCCGCTGCACCACCTTGGTGAAGTTGCCTGTGGCGTTGTCAGGCGGAAGCAGCGCGAAGCGCGCGCCGGTTGCCGGGCTCAGGCTTTCGACGTGGCCGGTAAAATCGTGGCCGGGAAAGGCGTCCACGGTGAAGTTCACCGAGTCGCCCACCGTGATGCCCTGCAGGTCGGTTTCCTTGAGATTGGCCGTGACCCAGACGTCGTGATCCGGAATAACCGACATGAGCGTCTGCCCCACCTGCACCAGTGCGCCCGGCTCGACCGACCGCCGCCCGATGATGCCGGAGGCGGGCGCGGTGAGCACGGCATAGCTGAGCTGCAGCCGCGCTGTCTGCACTGCCGCCCGCGCGCTCATCACCCGTGATTCCGCCGCCCCGACCATGGCGCCGCTGGCCGTCACCTGGCTGCCGGCGGCCGACGCGATCCGGCGCGCGGCATCGAGATTCGCCTGGGCCGATTCGAACGCCGCCTGCGCCGCATCCAGCTGCTGGGCCGCCACAATGTTCTGCGCCGCGAGTCCCTTGATGCGTTCGAGGTCGGCGCTCGCCTTGCGGAAGCCCGCCTCCGCCGATGCGACAGTCGCACGGGCGGACTGCTCCTGCGCCTCGGTTACCGCCAGCTGCGCCTGCACCTGACCGATCCGTCCGCGAACCCCTACCGCCGCCAGCGCGGTGGTCAGGTCGGCCTCGGCCTGGGCCAGCTTGGCCTTCAGGTCACGATCGTCCAGCACCACGAGAGTGTCACCGGCGGTCACGGCCTGATTCTCCTCCACGAGCACTCGGGCGACGAACGCCTGGACCTTTGGCGCGACGGGAGTGATATGGCCATCCACCTGGGCGTTGTCGGTCTCGACGTGATTGCGCGAGAAGTGATAGGTCCGCCAGCCCCACACTGCGAGCGCCAGCGCGATCGCGCCCGCGATGAAGGGCAGCAGCGAGCGGCGAGATGCGGCAACTGGCAAGGGCGGCGACATGATCTGTTCCTGAGCGACGGTGGTCACTTGAGCTGCTCCAGAATTCCGAGAGCCTTGAGCGCGAGGATGCGCGAGACCGCGGCGTTGACGTGGGCCTGAATCAGGCCATCGCGTGCGGCGATGAGCCCGCCCTGGGCGCTGGTGGTTTCAACAGTGCCGGCGACGCCGGCGGCAAAACGGTCGCGCGCCTGGCTCAGCTCGCGTTCGGCGAGCCGCAACCGGTCGGTCGCGAGCTGCACCTGGTGGTCGGCGGAGGAGAGATCGAGCAGCGCCTGACGGGTGTCGGTGGCGACCTGACGCTCCAGATCGTGCTGCCGGAGCTGCTGCGCCTCCAGTCGCGCCGCCTGTTCCTGCTGCCGTGCCGGCCGGCGGAGGCCATCGAGCAGCGGCAGACTCAGCTGGATCCCGACGTTGTAGCTGCCGGCCAGGGTGTTCAGGCTCGCGCCGCTCTGGGTGTAGCCTCCCGACAGGGAGAGGCTGGGCAGATACTCGTATCCGATCGCCTTGAGCGAGCGCTCGATGCCCCTGGTCCGCGACCGTTCGGCCTCGAGTTCGGCGCGATGCTCGAGTGCAAAGGCCACCGCTGCTTCGGGCGAGCCGGGGATCGAGGCATCGCCCGCCACGAGCGAGTCGGCGAGGATCAGCGGAGTCTCGGGCGCAAGGTCGAGGGTTCGGGCGAGGTCGAGGAGCGCGCGGTCGTGCGAATTCCTGGCGACCTCGAGCTGGGTGAGCACCGAGGCGAGCTGGACCTCGCTCCGGGTGCCGTCGATCGCCGCGCTCACTCCGGCGGACACGAGCTGCTGGGCCTGATCGAGCAGCGATGCGGCGACTACGCTGTCGGCTTCACGGGCGCGGACAGTCTCACCGGCGCTCAGCGCCCGCAGATAGGCCAGGCCGGCGCTGGCGGCGACCAGCTCTCCCACCGCGCGCGCATCCGCGCCGCTCGCGAGGGCCGAATCCTTGGCCGCGCGATACCGACTGAGAGTGCTGGCGTCGTACAGGGTCTCGGACGCGCGGACCTGGAAGCGCCAGACGGTGAACGGATCGGTCACACCCTTGGCAAAGGGAATTCCGAATTCGTCGATGTTGACCGTCTGATGGGTGGCGCCAGCGCCGAGACTGATCGAGGGCAGCAGGTCCGCGCGCCGCTGTCCGACCCGGGAATCCGCGATCCGCTCATTCAGGCGAGCCAGGGCGCCGGCCACGCCGCGCTGGCGTCCCATTGCAATCGCGCCGGGCAGCGTGAGAGTCACGGGCGCCGGGGTTTGGCCGGCGAGCGGTCCGGCGAGGAGCAGGAACGGGAGCAATCGCACGAGAGGTCTCATATCACTTTTCCTGGTGCGGCGTGACCAGCAGGCCGTGCAGATACAGGTCGGTCATGCCGCGCAGCAGCTCCTCGGAGGAGAGCGGAGCGGGGTCGTATTGCTGAAAGAAGTGCCGGAACTGAGCCAGCTGTACGCAGAGTGTCTGCAGCGCCCGGGCCGCGAAGGGTGTCTCGACCTTGCGGAACTCTCCGCCGGCGATGCCCCTCGTCAGCACCGATTCGATCACCCGCCGGCCGCGCAGGATGATCGTCTGGTAGTACCAGCGAGCGAGCTCGGGAAAATTGGTGAGCTCCGAGAGGACCAGTCGACTGAGCCGGACATGCAGCGGGTGATTGACCTTCTCCCAGTACCGCGCCATGAGCGCGATCAAGAGGTCGGTACTGCTCCCCTCCCAGGTTCGGACGAACTCTTCGGCGGAAACGATGCTGGTCTCGAACTTGGCCCGGACCGTCTCCCGGAACAGCGCTTCCTTGGAATCGAAGTACAGATACAGGGTCCCCTTGCTGATCCCCGCTCGGCGGGCCACCTCTTCGCAGCGGGCGGCGGCAAAACCACGCTCGCCGAACACCTCCATCGCGGCATCGAGGATTTCCTCCGGCCGGGCGTCCGGGCGGCGGCGCCAGCGGGGGCGATGGGCGGTACGTTTTGGGGCCGGACGGGGCATGCAGGAACTCCGAAATAAGTAACTGACCGGTCAGTAATATACTCCGGGGGCGATTCGCGTCAACTCCAGGGTTGGCGGGGGTGGTTGGCCTGCCGCGACTTCGCCGCGCGCTCTTGCTGCTCGCCGATGGTGGGCGCTACCTTAGTCGAACTCACCGCCGGAGGTGCTCCTCGATGCCGGAACGGTTTCTCAGCTCCGACGATTACGATGAACACGCCCACCAGTTGTACAACGAAGGTCGCTTCGACGAAGCGCTGGACCTTCTCCAGGACGGAATCCAGCTCTATCCCAATTCCGTGGAACTCCACGTGGGCATGGCGTACGCCTACCTCGCACGGGAGGATGTCGCCTGGGCTCGGCGCAGCTTCGAGCGCGCCCGGTCCCTGGATCCCGACCACGAGGACACCCTTGCCGGGTACGGCGAAGTGCTTCTCAAGCTCGGGGAGCGGGCGCCGGCGCTCGCCTCGTTCGACCGCATTCTGTCACTGGGCTTCAAGGAAGACCACGAGCTCATGCTGCAGATCGGGCGCGCGCTCTTTCGGGAGGGATTGCTCGCGGCGGCTCAGACCTTCTTCGAGTATGCGGTCAATGCCCAGCCCGACTGCCCCGAAGCGGCGGCCTGTGTCGGCTATGCCTGTCATCGGCTGAACGACGACGGCGGTGCGCTGTACTGGCTGCGCCGAGCGCTGCAGATCGATCCGCAGTACAGCGAGGCACGCATCTACCTGGCCAACATGCTGTACGATCGCAGCGAATCGGAAGCGGCGATGCACCACCTGCACCAGACGGTACCCGAGGACCACTTCGATGAGCTCGGCATCTGGCGCTATGTCGAGCTGAAGAAGTCACTCTATCGGCTGCCGGACGATGATCCGGAGCTCCGGCCCTGGTTCGCCCGCCTGGGCGAAGTCTCCGGCGAGCCGGACGCCGTGGATCAGCTGCTCGCCGAGGTGGAAGCCACCCAGCCGGATGGCAGCACCCGCGATCCCAATCAGCTGGAGTTGTTCGGGACGCTCCTGACGGAGCTGCAGGCGATGCAGAAGCGCGCCATTCCCGCCGGGATGCATACCATCGCGAATCTCAGCGGCAAGACCTTTCGCGGCACCTGGGATGAGATCCTGGAGCAGATG
>JBDTTN010000317.1:0-4069 GCA_039930625.1 Gemmatimonadota bacterium
GGACGTAGCTCACGTCCTTCACGGGCCGCTTCATGACCTTCACGCCAATTGCCATGGTTTCCTCAGGCCGTCCGCTCGAGACCGCCCGCCGCCGCGCGCTTGTCGCGCGAGCCGGTGATCAGCAGGCCCCGGTCGAACACCTTGAACACGAGATACCCCAGCGCCACGTTGATCAGGAACAGCGCGATCATCTTCACGGCGGGGGTGGTCACGCCGAACACATTGTCGATCAGATAGATGGCCAGCGCGATCAGCATGATGTACGCGAGGCCGATCGGCATCAGCACCTTCCACCCGAGCGCCATGAGCTGGTCGTAGCGGAAGCGGGGGAGCGTCCACCGGATCCACATGAAGAAGAAGAGCCAGAAGAAGACCTTGAGGAACATCACCAGCCCGGTGATTACCGTCTGCAGCACGCCCGGCGTCTCGTCCCAGTGCGTGAACGGGATGTCCCATCCGCCCAGGAAGAGCGTGGTGACCATCGCGGACACCGTCACCATGTTGGCATACTCGGCGATGAAGAACATCGAGAACTTCATCGCCGAATACTCGGTGTGGTACCCGGCGATCAGCTCCGACTCCGCCTCCGGCATGTCGAACGGCAGCCGGTTGGTCTCCGCGAAGCCGGAGATCAGGAAGAGAAAGAAGGAGAGGAAGAGGGGCGCGATGAACCAGTTGAACGCGACCCCGCCATGCTGCTGCACCCGGATGATTTCCGCGAAGGCGACGTTGCCGGTGAGCAGCAGCACCGGGACGAGCGACAACCCCATCGCCACTTCATAGGAGATCATCTGTGCGCTCGCCCGCAGGCCGCCGAGCAGCGAGTACTTGTTGTTGGAGCTCCACCCCGCCAGCGCGATCCCGTAGACCCCGGTCGAACTGATCGCCAGCACGAACAGGATGCCGATCGGGATATCGATCACGGCCATGGTCATCAGGCCGTTGTAGCGGAATTCGCCGAGCAGCGGGAGCGTGAAGTCGAACTTCACCATCAGCGGCGAGGCCCAGTGGATCACCGAGCCGAGCGTCATCGCCGGAAGGAACGACATGATGGGCGCCAGCGTGAACAGCACCCGGTTTGCCGATCCGGGAAAGGTCTCTTCCTTGATGATGTTCTTCACGCCATCCGCGGCCGGCTGCAGCAGCCCGCCGAAGCCCACCCGGTTGGGACCCAGCCGGTACTGCATCCAGGCGGAGACCTTCCGCTCCATCAGCGTAAGCAGGGCGACGCCCACGACCGTGACGGTGAAGACCACGATCAGCTTGATGACCGTGAGCAGCAGCATCCCCTTCAGTTCTGGCGTCATGATCTAGACCCCGGCATGCGCTGGGGTGGAACCCTGCGCGACCCGTCCGGTCATGCCGAGATCGCCGTAGCTCATTCCCGAGAGTGCCGGCAGCATCCCCGCCACCATCGCGAACGCTTCCGCGGCGGTGCTGGGCTCGAGGCGACCCGCTTCCGATGCGACCCACCACGCCGGCCGCGCCATCCCGGGCGCGGACCGCGCCTGTTGGTAGCGCTGCACCCGGAGATCGCGATTCACGAAGGCGCCGTGCTCCTCCGCGACCGTGGTCACCGGCAGCACGAGCTGCGCGGCCGGCAGCTCCTGGCCTTGCAGCGTCCCCAGAACCACCACCGCCGCCGCGCCACCGACCAGCGCCGCCTCGGCGTCGGTGAGCATGACATCGAGCAGGATCACCAGATCAGCGGCGGAGGCACTCTTCACGGCGGCCTGCCACTCGGTGGAGTAGCCCAGCAGCCGGGCGCCGTCCCCGTTGGCGGCACGCTCGCGGCGCAGCGCGAGGTTCGGAATGCCGGCGAGCGGTTCCTCCGACTCGGCCATCGGCACCTGAACCGCGAGGGTCAGTCGCGCGCTCCCGAGCAGCGCCTTCATCATGCCGAGCGCCTCGAGTGAGGCATTGCCGGAGGCGAGTACCACCGCGTTGCCACCCTTTGCGGCCAGCTCCCCGAAGCGCACCAGCGCGGGGGCCCAGTCGGTGGCGATGTGCCGGTTGCCTTCGCGGAGCAGCGGCGCCTCGATCCGGTCGCCCCGATTCATCCAGCGGTAGTTCATGCGGCCGTGATCGCAGATGAAGTGCCGATTCACATCGAGATTGGGCCGGGGCCGGAGCCGGACCACAGTGTTGTCGCGGGTGTCGATCATCGTGTTGCAGCCCTGCGAGCAGCCAGTGCAGACGCTCGCGGTCTTGTCCAGATCCCAGGCCCGCGCCTTGTGCAGGAAATCCTTGGAGATCAGCGAGCCGACCGGACAGAGATCGACGACATTGCCGGCCCAGGCGTGGTCGAGCAGCTGATCCGCGTCGATGCCGATGTAGGCGCGATCGCCGCGCTCCGACACGTTGAGCACCGGCTCACCGGCGACGTCCTCCATGAACCGCACACACCGGGTGCAGAGGATGCACCGGTTGCCCACGTACAACACATCGGGCCCGAAATCCTCGACCGGATTGTAGCGCTTGGCGTACTCGGCGTATCGGGTGCCCTCGCGGCCTTCCTGAAAGGTGTAGTCCTGCAGCTCGCACTCTCCCGCCTGATCGCAGATGGGGCAGTCCAGGGGATGGTTGATCAGCAGGAACTCGAGCACCCCGGTGCGGGCCTTCCGGGCCTGCTCGCTGTCGGTGTGCACCACCTGGCCCTCGGCCACGGAGGTAACACAGGCCGGCATCAGCTTGGGTGCCTTTTCCACCTCGACGAGACACATCCGGCAGACGGCCGGCGAGGGCAGCGACGGGTGATAACAGTAGTGCGGCACGAGGACGCCGGCGTGCTTGGCCGCCTCGATGATGCTGGTGCCCTTGGGCACCTGGACCGTCATGCCATCGATGGTGACTGAAACGAGATCCGTCACGTGCCCACCATCACCGGCTGCTTCATCCTGCTCAGATAGGCGTCGAACTCACCGCGGAACTTCTTGATCGCGCTCACGACAGGTGCGGCGCAGGAATCGCTCAGCACGCAGATGGTCTTGCCGGTCATGTTGTCCGCGAGATCCAGCAGCAGCTCGAGATCTTCCGGCTTGCCCTTCCCGGCAAGGATCCGCTCCAGAATCCTGGTGGTCCAGGCGGTGCCCTCGCGGCACTGCGTGCACTGGGCGCAGGACTCGTGGGCGTAGAAACGCGCCAGTCGCATCACCTGGTAGACCATGTCGGTGGAATCGTCCATCACGATCATCCCCCCCGACCCGAGCATCGAGCCCTTCGCCACGATGCCCTCGTAGTCCATCGGGCAGTCCTCGATCTCCGCGGCGGTCATGATCGGCACCGACGACCCGCCGGGGATGACTGCCTTGAGTGTGCGCCCGGGCCGCATCCCGCCGCACATGTCGTAGATGAGCTCCTTCATCGGCGTGCCCATCGTGATCTCGTAGTTGCCGGGCTTCTGCACGTGACCGCAAACCGAGATGAGCTTGGTGCCGGTGCTCTTCGGATTGCTGAGACAGAGCGCCTTGTACCAGGCGGCGCCGCGCTGAATGATGTGCGGCACCGCCGCCAGGGTCTCGACGTTGTTGATCGTGGTGGGACAGGCCCACAGGCCGGCCACCGCGGGGAACGGCGGCTTGATCCGGGGGTTGCCCCGCTTCCCCTCGATCGAATTCATCATCGCGGTCTCTTCGCCGCAGATGTAGGCGCCTGCCCCTCGGTGCAGCACCACATCGATCCGCCGCCCGCTGCCGAAGACATTCGCGCCGAGCCCGCCGTTCTTGTAGGCGTCTTCGACGGCAGCGGTCATGATCTTGAATTCGACGGTGAACTCCCCGCGAATGTAGATGTAGATCCGCTCCGCGCCGATGGCATGCGCAGCGATGGCGCAGCCCTCGATGAGCTGGTGCGGGGTCCACCGCATGATCTCGCGGTCCTTGAAGGTGCCCGGCTCGGACTCGTCGGCGTTGCAGACCAGGTAGTGCGGCTTGCCGTCATTCTTCGGCATGAACGACCACTTGAGGCCGGTCGGGAAGCCGGCGCCGCCGCGACCGCGGAGCCCCGCCGCCTTCACCTCCTCGATGATCTGGTCGGGCGTCATCCCGAGCGCCTTCTTGAGCGCCACGTA
>JBDTTN010000318.1:0-4048 GCA_039930625.1 Gemmatimonadota bacterium
GCTCAGCATGTACATGGTGATCCGGCGCTCGGTCCAGCCGCGGGTCACCACGAATACCACCAGGGTCACGACGACCGCGCTGACGACCAGCAGGCCGACCAGCACGTCCGCGGTGCGGGGACGGAGACTCATCGTACCTCCTCGGGTCGCCCACGAACCATGCGGAGATGCCGGTCCACGCGAGTGCGCAGCAGCGCGGGCAGATCCGCGCCCGTCAGGAATACCGTCCGGCGCGCGCCCTCCGCGGTCTCACCGCCTCGCGCCGCTTCCAGCAGCTCACCGGCGGCGCGATCGGTCAGCCCATCGAACGGTTCCTCCAGCACGACCAGTTCCGGGTCGAATGCCAGCGCCCGGCCGAGCGCGGCCCGACGCCGGTCCTCGGCGCTGGCCTGGGCGGGGCGCTGGTCGGCCACCCGGACCAGACGGAGCTGAGCGACGATCACATCGACCCGTCCCTCGATATCCCTGGGGCGGAAGTCGCTGCCGAATCGCAGGGGGAGTCTGATGTTTTCGCGCAGGGTGAGATTCTGCAAGAGGCCGTCTCCGGCGGGAAGGTATCCGAGCTTTCGCCGGAAGGCGAGTTGTGCCCGGCGTTCCAACGCGGCTACATCGGCGCCCAGGGTACGCACCTGCCCGCCGGGGCAGCGCTCGAGGCCCATGGCAAGACCACCGAGCAGGTCGACGCCGCTCGCCTCATCACCGGTGACTGCCACCGTACTGTGCGCCGAGACCTCGAGTGAGAAGGTCCCCTGGGCTTCGCTGACGGTGTTCGGAAGTCCGCCCATCGTGGTGCGGCGCACCCGTCCGAGGGGGACATCCGAATAGACCAGCAGTGGCGCGGTCACTGCAGCGCGCCGACGATCAGCGCGGCGACGACGAAGATGAGCACGATCGAATTCACGGTACCCCGGATGACGGCTTGCGGGATCTCGGTCGGGCCTCGGCGCACCGATAGCCCCGCGTAGCTCGGTACCACGCCGATGATCAGCCCGAACACCAGTCCCTTGAAGACGGTCAGCACGACGTCCTGCGTCGTCAGGGAGGCGAGGACGATGCCGAGGTAGCGGGAGGCGCTCATCCCCGCGATGAAGGCCGCGGCGAGGTAGCCACCGAAAACCGAGATCACGTCGAACAGCACGATGAGCGTGCAGACCGAAACCACGCAACCGAACAGGCGCGGCAGCACGAGGTAGTGGAACGGATCGATGCCCATGCCCTCGAGGGCGCGCACCTCACCGAGCACGGTGTTGGTGGCGAGTTCCGCGGTGATCGCCGTGCCGCTGCGCCCCACGATCGCGATAGCGGTCAGCAGCGGTCCGAGGGTGCGGACGATCACCACGATCATCAGGCGACCGATCAGCTCCGAGGCGCCCACCTTGTCCAGCTGCGCGACAGTGGCGGAGATGGTGAGGTAGCTCAGGACTCCGGAGAGCAGGACGATCAGCCCGACGGCCTCGAGCGCCGTGAAGCGAAGCTGGTTCAGCAGGACCTGGGTTGCCACCCGCCGGCCCGCGCCCGGAAGGGTCTGGAGCGAGGCGACTGCCTCAAACGCAAAGCGCGCCACCGCGCCCACCTGGGCGAGCCAGCGCGCCGTTGCCTTGCCGATGGCGCCGAAAAAGCCAACCACCGATCAGCCGCCGCGCACCCTCTGGAGGCCGGCCTTTGCCTCGGAGTAATCCGGGAAGATGTCCACCGCCTTGCTGAAGAACTCAGCCGCCTTGGTCTTGTCGCCGCGATCCTGGTAGAGCAGGGCGCGACTGTAGTAGGTCAGTGCCTCGGTGGGGACGTTTCGGGCCTTCACAGCGCGGCTCACTTCGGCGGTGAGCGGCGGCAGCTTGGTCTCCGCCATGAGTCGCTCCGCCACTGACTGCAGCAGCTTGAACATCTCCTCGCGCTTCTCGTACTTGGGATCGCCGCGGACGACCTTGATGATCTCGCTGGTCTCGACATCGACCAGGCGGGCGTCAACCCGGAAGTGCCCGTAGAGATCGACGAAGCTGCCCATCACCATGTAGCGCGCGCCGACCAGCTTGCCGACCTTGGCCGCGGTGGCCGCGTCCAGCCGGCCGTCCTTGCCCAGATCCTGCTCGCCGATCAGCGACTGCACGTTCTCACGCTCGACGACTCGCGCACCGGGGTTCTGTGCCAGCTCGCTGATGAGCATGCCGGCGAGACCCCGCTCGAGTGCCTCGAAATTTTCCTTGTCCTGGCCGTAGGAGCCGCCGTTCTGGAACGGCATCACGGCGATGCCCGGCCGGGTGTCCTGCGCCCGGAGGCCGGGAGCGAAGGCCAGTGCGGCCAGGGCGATCAGTACCAACGAACGGTGTCGCATAGAGTCAGACCTCGTCAGAGAGTCAGGGACATCCCTTCCATCGCGGGCTCAACCAGCAGGCCGGGCGCGCGTGAAGCTGCAAAACTCCGTGCCCCGATCACCAGGGCATCGATGGCAGCATCGTCATGTTCAGGCTCATGGTGGAACAACACCAGTCGCCGGCTTCCGGCATCCTTGGCCAGCGCGATCGCCTGTTCCGGGGTCGAGTGGCCCCAGCCGGCACGGGATTCGATCATCGCCTCGGAGTACATCCCGTCATGGATTAACGTGTCAACGCCCTCGAGGAATCTCACCAGCTGAGCCCGCCAATCCGGCGGGACGTCATAGCTCCCGCCCTCACCCAGCTCGTTATCCGTCACATACGCAATTGTCCGGCCACCTTTGACCGGAACCAGCTTGTAACCGAGTGTCGTGCCAGGGTGGCGTAGCCGGAAGGCCTCGACCAGGAAACCGTCGATTTCGAAGCTCCCGGTGCTCACTTCGGTGATCGTCAGGTCCGCGGCCAGCGCCTTGAGGGGCACCGGAAAGACGACCGGATCCATCTGGCGGTCGAGGATCTCCTCCAGCGGGACCCCCGCCTGCGCAGCGCCGTAGATCCTGATGCTGTTGCCCTTGGTGTTCAGCGGCTGAAAGAAGGGCAGCCCCTGAATGTGATCCCAGTGGGTGTGCGAAAGGAGAATGTCCAGGTTCATCGGTGCCGAGGAGAGCCGGGACAACTCCCGTCCGAGCAGCCGGATGCCGCTCCCGGCGTCGAGGATCACGAGCTGGTCGGTGTTACCGGACACCGCGACACAGGAGGTGTTTCCACCGTAGCGCGCGGTGTGGGCGCCAGGCGTGGGTATGGAGCCCCGCGTTCCCCAGAATGTGGCGGTGTAGTTCACATCTCCCCTCACGGGACGCCTCTCAGGCGGGCAGGGAAACCGCCATGGGAGGTCGCCACACTGGTCACAGGGCGGGGGTGCCGAAGGTCACGAGCGGCCGGCGGCGCGCTCGAGCAGGGCGCGATTAAGGATTGTGATGTCCTTCCGGGTCACCTGAATCAGGCCACGCTCGAAGAAGTCCCGCATGGTGCGCGAGACTGTTTCCCGACTGGATCCGATCATCTGAGCGATTACATGATGGGTGATCTTCTTGGTGACATGGTCGCCGCCCTCTTCCTCCGCCAGCCGAAGGATCAGATCGGCGACTCGGCCATTCACATCCAGCAGCACCAGGCTGCCGATCTTTTCGTCTGCGCGGCGCAGCCGCCGGGAAAGCTCACGGAGCAGTGCGATCGCCACTTCAGGTGAAGTGCGCAGCCGGGTCTGGAAGTCCTCCCGTCGAAGCACCAGGACCGCGGCATCGGTCATGGCGATCACGGTCGCGGAGCGAGGCTGATCGTCGATCAGAGCCATCTCGCCGAAGAAGCTGCCCTCTCCGAGCACCGACAGAATCACCTCGCGACCATCCTCGCCGATGAGCACGACCTTGACCTGGCCGGCCGCGACGAGGTAGAGCGCATCCCCGGGGTCATCCTCGAAGACGATGACGCTGCCCTTGGGGTAGGCTCGCTCCCGGACCAGCTCGGCAAACGCGGTAATATCCCCCTCCCGCATGCTGGCGAAGAGGGGGACCTTCTTCAGGACCTCGAGCGGACTTAGCGGCACAGGGCCCTCTATGTTGTGGAAGTATCAGTCAATACGATAGTTATGCCCCCGGCCCCCTGTCAAACCTCCC
>JBDTTN010000319.1:0-4044 GCA_039930625.1 Gemmatimonadota bacterium
GTCAGGGGCGGCCGGCTCTTTTGATGCGCTACGACTACGCGGCTAGAGCCGGAAGTTCACTCCGCCGCCGAAGTCGATGTGATCCGCCGTGCCGATCACCACACGGATCTGGCCGAAGGGGAGCAGGTTGGAGGTGGTCTTGAATTGCCAGCCGCTCAGCAGGGTGAGACCGACATCGGTGCTGGAGCCGAAGTTGGTCACGCTGGTGTGGGCGATGTCGAGCCCGCCGCCGGCATACAGTCCGGAATCCTTGACGTTGAGCTTGGGCCAGTACCGGACCGCGGCGTCCACAGTCCAGAAGTGCACGCTGTTGCCGGGGAAGTAGTACTGGAAGCTCGGATAGAAGTCCAAACGGTTCATGACAGGGTAGGCGAACTGCGTCCCGATGAAGAACTTGGTGTGGTTGGTGCCGTAGCCGATTTGCGCACCAAGCTCGGGACGGTCGCCCTGCGCGAAACCGGGCGCACGCTTCTGGGCAGTGGCGGCCGACGTGAGCGCGACAGTCGCAGCGGCAGCAAGGAACAGGACACGGCGGGGAAGCGACATAGGCTGGCTCTCGGTTGGGGGGTAAGGGGTCAGACGGGACGCGGGATTCGCGCCCTTCAACCTTACTATGCGCAATACGGGAAGCCTAGCCCTCATGTTGGGAGGAAGTGCGTTATCATCCAAACGGTTGAAAATACCGCTTCCACCTATGGCCTGCCCTCACCCCCGGCACTAGCTTGCATCGCGTCCCAAGGTCAGGCCTCCCACGGAGCACCCCTGCATGGCAGCACCGCTGGTCCAGCTCACCCTCGGCACCCTACCCCAGGCCAACCCGTCTCCGGGGGCCGCTGCCCCGCTCGCTCGGAAGCCGTCCTGGCTCAAAGTCAAAGCGCCGGGCGGCGAGAACTATGTCCGGATCAAGGGGATGATGCGTGAGCTGGGGCTCCACACCGTGTGTGAGGAGGCTCGCTGCCCCAACATCGGCGAATGCTGGGAGCATAAGGCGGCCACCTTCATGATCCTGGGTGATGTCTGCACCCGGAACTGTGCCTACTGCGCCGTCGCCCACGGCACCCCCGCCCCATATGATCCGGTCGAACCGGTACGCCTGGCCGAGGCAGTCGCGCGGATGGGCCTGGAGCATGTGGTGATTACCTCGGTGGACCGGGATGACCTGCCTAACGGCGGGGCCGAGGCCTTCGCAGCCTGCGTCACCGAGATCCGGGACCGACTCCCTGAGACGACAGTCGAGGTGCTGATCCCCGACTTCAAGGGCTCCGAGCGCGCCCTGCAGATCGTTCTGGATGCCAGGCCGGCAATCCTCAACCACAATCTCGAGACCTGCGATCGGCTCTATCGGCTGGCTCGGCCCGGGGGCCGCTACGACCGCGCCCTGCAGCTGCTCGGGAATGCGCGGCGGATGTCACCGGGCGGGCTGACCAAGTCCGGTATCATCCTCGGCATGGGCGAGGAGTGGGACGAGATCGTGACCTGCATGCGCGATTTGCGCCGGAGCGACGTGAACATTCTCACCCTCGGCCAATATCTCCGCCCGACGGAAAGTCATCTCCCGGTCGCGCGCTACTACACCCCCGACGAATTCACCGAACTGGGTCAGATCGCCATGCGACTGGGATTCACTCACGTACAGGCGAGCCCGCTCACCCGCTCGAGCTACCACGCATGGGAGCAGGCGAGGGCAGCGGTCAGCCATCAGCCGTCAGCTGACAGCTGACAGCTGACGGATTATTAGAGAGGCTCGCAATGGCATCACCCAAGACCGCCCGCAAGACCGACACCAAGCTGGCCGACAAGTACCGCTTCTACCTGCGGCAGATGCTGCTCATCCGCCGCTTCGAGGAGAAGGCGGGTGAGGCCTACAGCCTCGGGAAGATCGGCGGCTTCTGCCACCTGTATATCGGTCAGGAGGCGGTCGGCGTCGGCTGCCTCTCCCAGCTGCGTCCGGACGACTACATCACCACCACCTACCGCGATCACGGCCAGGCCCTGGCGCGGGGAATCACAGCGCGGGCGGTGATGGCGGAACTCTTCGGCAAGGCGGCCGGCTGTTCCAAGGGCAAGGGTGGCTCGATGCACCTCTTCGACGCCTCGCTCGGCTTTCTCGGCGGGCATGGCATCGTGGGCGGGCACATTCCGCTCAGCACCGGGATCGGTTTCGCCATCAAGTACCGGGAGCGGGACCAGGTCTCGGTCTGCTTCTTCGGCGAGGCGGCGGTGAACAACGGCGCCTTTCACGAGGCGCTCAACATGGCCGGCATCTGGAAGCTGCCCTGCATCTTCATCTGCGAAAACAACCGCTATGGCATGGGCACTGCGCTCGACCGCGCGACGGCGACCTGGAACATCTCCGAGCGGGCCGCCTCCTACGACATGTCGCGCGAGGTCGTGGATGGCCAGGACCTGGGCGAGGTGATGGCGGCGATGGACCGGGCCGTCGTCAGGGCGCGGCGCCCGGCCCAGCCGACGCTGCTCGAGATCCGCACCTATCGCTTCGTCGGTCACTCGATGTCGGATCCGATTCACGGGCACTACCGCACTAAGGAAGAGGTCGAGGCGCACCGTAAGCGGGACCCGATCCTCATCTGGACCGAGCGACTGAAGTCCGAAGGACTGATCGATGACGCCGGAGTTGAGAAGCTGGATGTGGAGGTGAAGGCGGAGGTGCAGGATGCCTACGACTTCGCCGACCAGAGTCCGGATCCCGAGCCGGAGGAGTTGTACACCGATGTGTATGCACCGGCGGGGGATCCCGCATGAGATCCCTCGCTCCATTCGGGATGAGCGCCGGCCGTCCGTTTGTAAATAGCTGGAGCGCCTCATGCCAATGATCACATACCGGGACGCGCTCAATCAGGCCCTGCGCGAGGAGATGGCCCGTGACCCCAAGGTCTTCCTCATGGGCGAGGAAGTCGGCGTCTACCAGGGCGCCTACAAGGTGAGTCGCGGGCTGCTGGAAGAGTTCGGACCGAACCGGGTGGTGGACACGCCAATCACCGAGCTCGGTTTCGCCGGCGTGGGGGTCGGTGCGGCGATGGTCGGGCTTCGGCCGATCATCGAGTTCATGACCTGGAACTTCGCTCTGCTGGCCATCGACCAGATCATCAACACCGCAGCCAAGATCCGCTACATGTCAGGCGGCCAGGTCGGCTGCCCCATCGTCTTCCGTGGTCCCGCTGGCGCTGCGCTGCAGCTCGGCGCGCAGCACTCGCAGAGCTTCGAGTCCGTGTACGCCCACATCCCGGGGCTCAAGGTCATCATGCCCGCGACCCCGGCCGATGCGAAGGGCCTGCTCAAGAGCGCCATCCGCGACGACAACCCAGTCGTCTTCATGGAGGGCGAGATGCTTTACAACACCAAGGGCGAAGTGCCCGAGGGGGAGCACCTCGTGCCGATCGGGAAGGCGGAGATCAAGCGCCCCGGCGAGCACGTGAGTCTGATCTGCTATTCCAAGACGGTAGCCGCCTGCCTCAAGGCGGCGGAGCTGCTGGAGGCGGAAGGCGTCTCGGCGGAGGTGCTGGACCTGCGCACGATCAGGCCGCTGGATCTCGAGGCGCTCTTCACTTCGGTCTCGAGGACCCACCGTGCGGTCGTGGCGGAAGAGGGCTGGTACTTCGCAGGCGCCGGTGCGCAGGTGGTCGATGAGCTGCAAAAGGGGATCTTCGACGAACTGGACGCGCCGATTCTGCGGGTGACCGGCGCGGACGTCCCGATGCCGTATAACAAGTACCTCGAAAAGGCAGCGAAGGCGGACCCGGCCAAGATCGTTGCTGCGGCGAAGCAGGTCCTGTATCTGGCGTAGGGCGAGAGAACGGATGACGTTGGCGATTGGCCGTCAGCCGTTAGCCGTCAGCGGTCAGCCATCAGGCGTTGAGAGTTGAGAGTTGAGCGTTCAGCGTTAAGCATTGAGCGTTAGGCGGGATCGCAAGAAGCATCGCACAAGCCAATGGCAGGCAACCAGCGGCTAAAGGCCCAAGGGTTCTATGGCGACGAAGATCCTGATGGAGGCGCTCTCCCCAACGATGGAAGAGGGGCGTCTGG
>JBDTTN010000320.1:0-4043 GCA_039930625.1 Gemmatimonadota bacterium
TGGAACTGATCTACGCCGTGTCCAACAAGCTGCCTTATGCGCAGGTGAAGAATTCAACCGGTGCGTTCGTGGTCCCGTCACTCGCCAGTGTGACCTCGGCGGCGGCGAGCGCCAAGTTCACGGCGAACACCGACTTCCGGGTGTCGATCACCAACGCGCCGGGCAAGGACTCCTACCCGATCTCGTCGTTCACCTGGCTGCTTGTGCGTCCGAAGATCAAGGACCCTTCCAAGGCGAAGGCGCTGCATGATTTCCTTGACTGGATGCTCACGCCCGAAGCGCAGGACATGGCGGCGCAGTTGCAGTATGCCCCGCTGCCCAAGGAGGTCGTGACCCTGGAGCAGGCACGACTCAAGACCCTCAAGTAGACCTCAGTCGTCGTGGGCCCAAGCCGGGCCCACAGCAGGACCGACCGGCGGCGGGAGCCCTGACCTCCTGTCGCCGGTTCGGCCTTCTGTAACCGTCGGAAAGCACCCTCCGCCAGTCTGCAGCAGCGGCGGACTGGCCGCTGGACGTGACCTGTCCGTTACAATTCCGTGACTCTGCAGGGAGACTCCCCCCGTACACTCCCGCCCATGGCAACCTCTGCACTGCCCGAAACCGAAACGGCGCATCCTGATACTCTCGAGGGTTCAAACCTCGGGGATCGGATTTTCAAGGCTGCGCTGACGGTCGCGGCGCTTGCGGTGCCGGTCCTGATGGGGTTTCTGGTCTTTGAGCTGTACAACGGCGCTCAGCTTGCGATACACCGCTACGGACTCGGTTTCGTGTCGGGAAGCGTCTGGGACCCGGTGGCAGAACAGTTCGGCGCCCTCCCGCTGATCTTCGGCACCCTGCTCTCATCCTTGCTCGCGCTGCTCATCGCCGTCCCGCTCTCCCTCGGGGTTGCGATCTACCTCACCGAGTTCGCCCCCAACGTGATTCGCCAGCCGGTGGCGTTCGTCATCGAGCTGCTCGCAGCAATCCCGAGCGTGGTCTACGGGCTCTGGGGCATCTTCGTGCTGATCCCGTTCCTCAAGAGCACGATCTTTCCCTTCCTGCGCGAGACCCTCGGGTTCCTGCCCTTCTTCCAGGGGCCGATCTACGGGCCGTCGATGCTGTCCGCGAGCATCATCCTCGCCATCATGATCATGCCGTTCATCATGTCGGTCGCACGCGAGGTGCTGAATGCGGTCCCAGGCAGCCAGCGGGAGGCCGCGCTGGCGCTTGGTGCGACGCGATGGGAAGCAGTGATCTCCACGATCGTGCCTTATGCCAAGTCGGGGATCATTGGCGCGATCATCCTCGGTCTCGGCAGGGCGCTGGGCGAGACGATGGCGGTCACGATGCTCATCGGGAATCGCAACGAGATCGCCGCCTCACTCTTTGCGCCGGGCTACACAATGGCGGCGGTGATCGCGAACGAGTTCTCCGAGGCGGCGACCGACATGCACTTCGCCGCTCTCGCCTACGTGGCCCTGCTGCTCTTCGTCGTGACGCTCCTGGTCAACGGCGCGGCGCGGCTGCTCATCTGGCGAGTGTCGCGGGGACCGTCGGGGGGCAAGGGGACATGAACCGCCGCACCTTCCGGCGCTGGGTCAGCAACTTCATGGTCGGCCTGATGATCGCGGCCGTGATCGTCGCCGTCCTGCCGCTGCTGCTCATCCTGCTGACCCTGATCGTGAAGGGCGCGAGCAGCCTCTCCCTGAATTTCTTCACCCGGTCTCCGGTGCCGGCGGGCGAGACCGGAGGCGGCGTGGCACACGCGATCGTGGGCACCCTCATGGTCGTCGGCGTGGCGAGCCTGATCGGCGTGCCGCTCGGCGTGGGTGCAGGAATCTTCTGCGCGGAATATCCGGGTAATCGCCTGGCGAAGGCCACCCGGTTCATCGCGGATGTTATGAACGGGACGCCCTCGATCGTGGTGGGCGTCTTTGCCTGGACCTGGATCGTCGCCCGGCAGAAGCACTTTTCCGGCTACGCTGGGAGTGCCGCGCTGGCCATGCTGATGATTCCCATGGTGATGCGGACTACCGAGGAGCTGATCAAGCTCGTCCCCCATTCGCTCCGTGAGGCGGCGCTGGCGCTGGGATACCCCCGCTGGCGGACCAGTCTCTCGATCGTGCTGCGGACCGCGCTCCCCGGCATCGTGACCGGCAGTCTGCTGGCCATCGCCCGCACCGCTGGCGAAACCGCACCGCTGCTCTTCACCGCGCTCGGCAGCCAGTTCATGAGCTTCAACATGAACGAGCCGATTGCGGCGCTGCCGCTGACTGTGTTTCAGTACGCCACCGGCCCCTACGAAGAATGGCATCGCTACGCATGGGCCTCCGCACTCGTGCTGATTCTGGTCGTGCTCGTACTGAGCATCGCCGCACGACTGGCGACGCGGCGGAGGTTCGGGCTCAATGGCTGAACCAGCCCTCCGGCTCACAACCGATCGCCTGACGGCGGTGTACGGCAAATTCACGGCGGTGAAGGATGTCTCGCTCCAGTTCCGGGCCAACACCGTGAACGCGCTGATCGGACCGTCGGGATGCGGCAAGTCGACCTATCTGCGCACCCTCAACCGGATGCATGAGCTGACCGAGGGCGGCTGGATCACCGGGCGGGTGCTGCTGGACGGCGAGGACATCTACGGTGCGCGAGTGAGCCCGATGCAGCTCCGGCGGCGGATCGGCATGGTCTTCCAGAAGCCGACCCCATTCCCGACGATGTCGATCTACGACAACGTCGCCGCCGGACTCAGCCTGAACGGGCGGGTCGCGAGGGGGGAGCTGGACCGCGTGGTGGAGCAGTCGCTCCGGCACGCGGCGCTGTGGGACGAGGTGAAGGACCGTCTCAAGACCAGCGCCATCGCCTTGTCAGGCGGCCAGCAGCAGCGACTCTGCATCGCCCGGACCATCGCTCCGCGCCCGGAAGTGGTGCTGCTCGACGAACCGACGGCTTCGCTCGACCCAGGCGGCACCCAGCGCATCGAGGAACTGATCTTCGACCTGAAGCGGGAGTTCACAATCGTCATCGTGACCCACAACATGCAGCAGGCCGCGCGAGTCAGCGACACTACCACCTTCTTCTTTATGGGCACGATGGTCGAGACCGGCCCCACCCGGCAGATCTTCACCGCCCCGAAGGAAGAGCGGACGGAAGCCTATATCACGGGACGCTTCGGATGAAAACCATGACCTCAGACCGCCCTGCCCCAGTGCCCAAGGCCGATATGGCACCCGCCGCCGTCCCCGCGCAGCCGGCCATCCCGATGCTGCGCACCACACTGGCCCCGCGGAGCGCCCAGACCACGCCCACCGAGCCGGCGCAGACGGCGATCGCGGCCCGCGACTTCCGCTTTTCGTACGGCGGAAATGCGCTCACCCTCAAGGGCATCACCCTGGAGGTCCCGCGCAAGGCGGTGACGGCGATCATCGGCCCCTCCGGTTGCGGCAAGTCTACCTTCCTCAGGTCGATCAACCGGCTGCATGACCTCATCCCGACCGCCCGCTACGAGGGTACGCTCACCCTGGACGGAGTGTCGCTGCTGGGCAAGGGCACCGACCTGGTCTCGCTGCGGCAGCGGGTGGGGATGGTCTTCCAGCGCCCCAACCCGTTCCCGAAGTCCATCTACGAAAACGTCGCCTACGGTCCCGCGCTCAACCGGCTGGTCCCGCGTCGGGACCTGCCCGATCTGGTCGAGCGTTGCCTCCGTCAGGCGGCGCTGTGGGACGAGGTGAAGGACCGGCTCGACTCCGATGGCACCGGCCTCTCCGGCGGCCAGCAGCAGCGGCTCTGCATCGCCCGCGCGCTGGGCAATCAGCCGGAAGTGCTCCTCATGGACGAGCCCTGTTCCGCGCTGGATCCGCTGGCGACCCAGAAGGTCGAAGAGCTGATCTTCGAGCTGAAGAAGCACTACACGATCGTGATCGTCACCCATAACATGCAGCAGGCCGCGCGGGTCAGCGACTGGACGGCCTTCTTCGATCGGGGGGAGATGATCGAGTTCGGCGAGACCGAACGGCTCTTCACCGCCCCGGCGAACGAGCGGACCGAAGCGTACATTACCGGGAGAT